>DASXTD010000289.1:0-4374 GCA_036505655.1 Chloroflexota bacterium | reverse complement strand
GAGCACGAAATCGTCGTTCGCGGTGAGACGAACGTAGCTCGAGCGGGCGAACTCGCGCAGCTTGAACGGACCGGTGCCGACAAATTCGAGGTTCCAGTACGGCAACTCGAAGAAGGAGTCCCGATTGTCGAGGTAAGGACGTTCCAAGAGATGCCGCGGAAGGAGCGAGCTGGCGGCCGGATTGCCGCCCGACCCGGAGTTCGAGAACAGGTCGTCCGCCAGGATGGTGGGCGCCGTCCAGGTGACGGTCAGTGTGAGCGGGTCAGGCGCATCCAGCGACTGCACGTAGTCCGACGTCGCGATGTGGAAAGTCGCCAGGTCTCGATCCTTGACCAGCTGATAGGTAAACACAATGTCGTCAGTTGTGAACGGCACCCCATCGTGCCAGTGCGCGCCGGGATGTAACTTCCACGTGGTCACCATGTGTCCGTCCGGGAATATCTGCCACAGCCCGTTTTCGGACGTGGGGAACTGATCGGCGAGCTGCGGGTGGCGCGCCCCCTGCGCATCAAGAACCGTCAATCCGGAGTTGACCAGCCGCTCCGCTTCATCCTGGCCCCGCTGGCCGATGGTCGCCATCGACGTGTTGACCTTCGCGTTGAGGGCATTCAATTCGCCCATCACCACCGCGGTCACCCGCTTGGGAGACTGGTTGGCCTGCGACGCGCCCGAGCCCGCACTCGAGCCCACCGGCGGTTGGCAAGCCGTCACCGTTCCCAATATCAGCGCATAGACCAGCGCAAAGATTCGAAGGGCGCGCCGTGGAGGCACCGTTCGGGGCTCCCTACTCCTGCGGAATCAGATCTGGTCGGCGGATGGCGCTGCCTTTCTCGTATAGCTCCGACGGCATCTGATTCTCAACGCCGGATGCGCGGAGCGCCGCCTCGTAGCGGCGGCGAATCTCTGGATCCTCATCCTCGTACTCGATGAGCGCCCCGCCCAGGTTGACGTCGAGGGTCACGGTGAGGCGCTCGGGCGGCCGCACCGGTCCGAACCCCGTGCCGCCACCGCCGGCGTTCCGCACTGAGATGTGGCGGGCGGGCTCATTGCCGGTGTTGAAGTGCTGGTGGAACCAGCCGGTCGGTGGCGCATACAGGCTGCCCTGCTTCCATTTGAAATCAACCACCTCATCTCCGTGGCCGGTCTCGTACGGGCGGGTCCCCAGAGATTTGGGCCAGATGAGCACGTAGCCCGCCGAGCGTAAGCCCATCAGGACAGGACCAGCCGGATGGTAATGCGCCTTGTGGTAGCGGCCGGTGGGCCATTCGGCCATGTGCCCGCCCAGCGAGTTACCGGCCATCCGGTATTGCATACGGAAGTTGCCCGAGCCTTTGAACTCACCCGGTGCCAGTTCTGAGGTCATGAAGTCCGGGATGAAGTTCGTGAGCCAATTGCTGGTCTCCAGGTTGGGTGGAGTCTGCTTGAAGAAACCCTCTTCGCCGCTGAACCGATCCCGAAACGCATACGGCGACTCGAACACAAAGTCAGAGTTGCGGAAGCCATTCATGATCATGGGTGCTTCGTTGACGGCCAGGAACCGCACCGGCTCCTTGCCCAGATTGAACATCCGATAGCAAGTGTTGAGCGGCGGGGAGAACGCGCTCCCCCGATGCCACTCGAAGACGTGGTGCTGGGCATCGCCCTGCTGCCAGATCTCCGTCGTGCCCTCGCCGTCCAGGATCAGGATGACCTGCTCATAGAGGTGGCGCTGCTGCTCGGTCTGTCCGCCCGCCGGGATCTCGGCGACGAACATGCCCTTGGCGCCTTCCATCATCGCATAGAGGTTCAAGAACGTCGCATTCACGCCCAGTCGCGGCCAGGGAGCCAGCTCCACCTCGCGCACGTCCACGATGGCGAAGTCGCTGATGCCGCGTACGCCCTCTTGCTCCTGCCACCGTCCGAAGGTGGACTTTTTGAACGTATCCACCACGCCCTGCAACCTCGGGTCTACCGTTGCTATCGCCATGAACCTTCACCCCCCCAGTGTTGGCCGAGTGTAGCACCGCCGTAATCCAGTCACCATGGCTGTCAGGGACACGCCCGCGCCTTCTCATTCTTTAATATGACGGTTGCGGGTTGGAGCGCCTCAGGAGCGGGAAGGGCAGACAATGACCGCGGGGAGCGTCCAAACCGACAAGGATTCTTCCTATCGTCCCCTGCGCGACTACGCGATCATCGGCGACTGCCGGAGTGCGGCGCTCGTAGCCACCGACGGCTCCATCGACTGGCTCTGCCTACCGCGCTTTGATAGCCCATCGATCTTTGGCGGGCTCCTGGACACCAACATCGGAGGACGGTTCCGGATCCGCCCGACCAGCGAGTTTCGGACCGAACGCCGCTACGTCCCCGACACCAACGTGCTGGAGACGATCTTCCATTGCGCAGGCGGCGACCTGGTCCTCCGCGACCTGATGGCGGTTGCTTCCGAAGAAGACAAGCGGCGCGAGTGGACCCCTGACCACGAGATCATCCGCGAGATCGAGGGCCTCACGGGCCAGGTGGAGGTCGAGGTCCTCTACGATCCTCGGCCCGAATACGGCTGTCGCGACGCGCAACTGGAGGAGCGCGGCCGTTTGGGGCTGTGGGGCATCGCCGACCGCTCCGCCCTGCTCCTGCGCAGCGATGTGCCGCTCGAGCTTTCTCCAGATGGGCGCCGAGCCCACGGTAGGGCCGTGATCCACCCCGGCGAACGAGCCTATCTTTCCTTCTCGTTCGCCGAGCATCTGCCCGCGGTGATTCCTTTGCTGGGCGAGGAAGCGGGGCGCCGAGTAAGACGCTCGATCGAGTGGTGGCAAGCGTGGGTGCGGAACTGCAGCTACCAGGGGCCCTACCGCGAGTCAGTCATTCGCAGCGCCCTTACCCTCAAGCTCCTGGCCTACGCTCCGTCCGGGGCGGTAGTGGCGGCGCCTACGACTTCGCTCCCCGAGTGGCCGGGCGGCGTACGCAACTGGGACTACCGCTACTGCTGGCTGCGCGACGCGGCGTTCACCACCCGAGCGCTCTTCGAGCTGGGTTACTACGACGAGGCCGAAGCGTTCGTGAACTGGATGCTGGGCACCACCAGCCTGACGTTCCCCGAGCTTCAGGTGCTGTACGACGTCTTTGGCGAGCCTCACCTGCCCGAACGAGAGCTCGGCCATCTCGAAGGCTTTATGGGAGCAAAGCCGGTCCGGATTGGCAACGCCGCCGACAAACAGCTCCAACTCGACGTCTATGGTGAGGCCGTCGACTCAATCGCCCAATTCGCTGCACGGGGCGGCAAACTGGACCGAGCCACCAGCCGGCTGCTAAATGGAATGGGCAAGGTGGTGTGCAAGCGGTGGCGCGAGCCAGACGAAGGAATCTGGGAGATGCGGACCGGGCGAGCCCACCACACCCATTCGAAGGTGCTGTGCTGGGTGGCGCTCGACCGCCTCGTTCGCCTCCACGAGCACGGCCACATCGCAGTGAGCGTGGACAAATTTGCCGCTGAGCGCGACCGAATCCGAGCTGACATCGAGGCGCACGCCTACAACGAGCAGATTCAAAGCTACACGCGAACCTATGATGGCGAGGACGTCGATGCCAGCCTTCTTTTGTTGTCACTGTACGGCTATGTGGCGCCAACGGACCCGCGCATGGTCTCGACATGCCGCCGAGTGCACGAAAGGCTCGGTAGCGGCAGCCTTCTTTATCGCTACGGCAACATCCATGATGGCCTGCCTCCCGGGGAAGGAGCCTTCGGCATCTGCAGCTTTTGGGGCGCGGAATGTATGGCCCGAGAAGGCCAAATCGCAGAGGCTACGGCCATCTTCGAAAGGCTGTGCGCCTACCAGAATGACGTCGGGCTGTTCGCCGAAGAGATCGATCCTCAAGACGGCACGCCGCTCGGCAACTTCCCCCAGGCATTCACTCATGTGGGTTTGATCAACGCCGCGCTCACGCTCGCTCACCTGAGTGAGAACGAGGAGCCGAGAGGGACGGCATGAACGTCACCAGCACGCTGCTCTCTGGCTTCATCGCGACGGTCGTGCTCACGACGCTGATGGCGGGCACCCAGGAGCTCCGCTTCACACGGCTGAACATACCGTTCATTCTGGGAGCGATCTTCACCAAGGATCGCGACCTGGCCAAGGTGCTGGGGATCGTCCTCCACTTTATCAATGGCTGGTGGATATCATTCATCTACGCCGCCGTGTTCGAGAGCCTGGGCCTGGCGACCTGGTGGCTGGGCGGAGGGATGGGCCTGGTCCATGCCGCCTTCGTGCTCACCGTAATCATGTGGCTGTTGCCGGGGCTGCATCCCCGCATAGCGAGCGAGCAGCGCGGACCGACCCCAACCCGGCAGCTCGAGCCGCCCGGATTCTTAGCGCTGAACTATGGTCGGCGGACGCC
>DASXTD010000288.1:0-4912 GCA_036505655.1 Chloroflexota bacterium | reverse complement strand
GCCGCCGCTGCTGGTCTACTGGGGCGACACCATCCCCAGCGTGCCGCGCATCTTCACTGAGAATCCGTTTCCCACCATCCGCATGGCGGCCTGGTCTTACGGTTCGGAGGAGCGTTCGTATCCCGTGGCGGCGGACCTCGGCAAGCACCTCATCGAGCACTTGATGGACCAAGGCTTCGACGTGGCTCAATCCCGCTTTCTCCGTGAGGGTATGGGAATGGGCCACGCGTTTGCCTTCATGTACGGCCGCATTTTTGATGGACACGTCATTCCAATCGTGCCACTGATGATGAATACGTACTATCCGCCCAACCAGCCATCGCCGGAGCGCTGCTATCAGCTGGGCCGAGCAGTGCGGAAGGCGGTGCTCGACTGGCCAACGGCGGCACGGGTGGCGATTGTTGGCTCTGGTGGGCTGAGCCACTTTGTGGTGAACGAGACGCTCGACCACCAGGTGCTCGATGCCTTCGCCAACAGGGACGTGCCAGTGCTGTTCAGCATCCCCCGGCAGCTGCTCAACTCGGGCAGCTCGGAGATCCGCAATTGGCTGGTCGCCGCGGGCGCCGCCGAGCACCTGGACTACGAGACGATCGAGTATGTGCCCTGCTACCGATCCCCGGCCGGCACGGGCGGCGGCTGGGCGTTTGCCCGCTGGACCTGAGTGAGCGGAGCGGTAGCGGGCAGCGACGTCGAGGGCAAGGCCGGTTGCGGCCGTTAAATTGGAGCCGACGAAGGGAATCGAACCCCCAACCTGCTGTTTACAAAACAGCTGCTCTACCGTTGAGCTACGTCGGCACGGCCAGTCCACCGACTGCTAGAACCACCAAAATCGAGGCCCCTGAGGCTGGCTGTACGACCCATTTTACGACCAACCTCGCAGGTGGCGACGCAATCACGCTTGACACTCACCCCGGCCGATAGAACACAATTCGCGAGACGCGGGGGCATTACAAGGAGGAGAGCGCCACATGGCGATCACAGCCACCATTGACTGGGACAAGTGCGAGGGCAACGGAGTGTGCGCACGAGTTGCCGCCGAGATTTTCAGCTGCGACGACGAAGGCAACTCCGACGTCATCCTGGAGGAGATCCCGCCCGAGCTGCGGGCGAAGGCCATGCTCGCCATGGCGCAGTGCCCGACCAAGGCCATCACCGTTACCGAAGATTGACGGCGCACAACTAGACTCGCTCGCCGCCGCCGAGCTACGTCACGCGGTCGAGCAGTTCAACCAACGTCAATTCTTCGAGTGTCACGAGACGCTGGAGGAGCTGTGGAAGCACGCTGCTCCCGCTGAGCGGGGGTTCTACCAGGGCATCCTCCAGATCGGGGTGGGACTACTTCATGCGCGCCGCCACAATTACCGCGGGGCCCTCCTGTCGCTCGAACGGGGCATCCGTCGCCTGCGCCCATTCCCGGACGGTTACCGGGGCGTCGCGCTGGGCCAATTGATCGGGGCGGCCGAATCCATCGCCCACGAGCTGGTTCAGTTGGGGCCGGAACGCATCACCGCCTTCGACGAAGCATCGATCCCCACGATCACGCTCGACCCCGACGCGAGCTGATGCTCCGCAACCGGGCATTCCTTCTGCTTTGCGTCACCATCTTTCTGGGCTACACGCACGTGGGGGTCCTGGGCGCTACCCTGCCCCTCTACATCACCGCCAACGGCGGCTCTCCGTTCGTGGCCGGCCTGATTCTGGCAGGCTTCAGCGTGATGAGCTTCGGGCTCCGTCCACTGATAGGCTACTCGGTCGACCGCTGGAGCCCACGTCAGGTCCTTACCCTCGGCACCATGATCCTGGGCACCTGCTCCGCCGTGTTCATACTGCCCTCGATGGCGGTGCTGGCAGTTGCAAATACGGTGCGCGGCCTGGGATGGGCAGCGTTGAACACCGCCGGCTTTGCGGCCGTCGGCTTGGTCTCGCCGCCCAACCGGCGGGCTGAGGCCTCGAGCTACTACAGCGTAGCCACCAGCCTCGCCACCACGTTTTCGCCCGCCCTCGCGTTGTGGCTGATCTCAGCACCCATAGAGAGCTTCCCGGCGGTATTCGTGCTGGGTGCGGTCGCGGCGTTCCTGGCCGCGGTGGTCAGCCGTTCCGTCCGTCCGCCCGCGGCTCAAGCTCGCCCGGTTGCTGCCCGATCAGGCGAGTCGA
Organism: Chloroflexota bacterium; assembly: GCA_036505655.1. Lineage (GTDB taxonomy): Bacteria > Chloroflexota > UBA6077 > UBA6077 > SHYK01 > DASXTD01. The sequence continues at coordinate 2,758 of DASXTD010000288.1, read as the reverse complement.
GCTTACGACTGAGAGCCTTCGTGGACCGTGGCGTGCTGTTGGCGTCAGTTCTGCTGATCGCGCTCACCGTGACCAATTCGGCAGCTATCTCATTCCTACCGCTCTACGCTCGCTCCCTCGGCATAGAGAACCCGGGGATCTATTTCATCGTTTCCGGCGCGGTCAGCATCTTCCTGCGAGCAGGGTTCGGGCGCTACCTGGATCGTGGGAGTCGAGGGGTTTGGATCCTGGCCGCGTTCGCCCTGCTAGCCGTGGGGATGGGGGTCATCAGGTCAGCTACCGATCTCACGATCCTGGTGGTGGGCGGCATGGTGTACTCGCTCGGTAATTCATTGACCAGCACCATGCTGCTCGCGCTGGCCCTGGACCTGGCCGACCCTCATCGGCCTGGCGCTGCGATGGCGACCTATTCGGCCTCCTATCAGATCGGAACTGCTATCGGGGCCCCCGCCGCTGGGGCATTGATCCAGCTGGCTGGGTTCGGCGGCATGTACCTGGGCTCCATCGCTTGCGCGATCGTTGGGATAGGCCTCACTCTCGCCAACTGGTCGAGGCTTTCGCGGAAATCCGCCGCAGAGCCACTGCCCGTTGCGTCTGATTAACCCTCTATCGCGACGATCTTCGTGCGACCGTGGGCACCCGCCACGATTTGGACCGCCGAAGCCGGCACCCCCTTCCAGTCCGCGATGAGCCGAATGACCGCCTCGTTGGCTCGGCCCTCGATTGCCGGCGCTGTCGTCCACACTTCCAGATCGCCCTCCGGAGCTTCCACCACTCGATTCTGGCGGGCTCGCGGATGAACCTGCACCGTGAGCTTAATCAACGCGAACCTCCGTCGATGTTCTAGCAGCGGTTTCCGTTCTTCTGGCCCCTTATAATCTCGGTCGATAGGGCGACGTAGCCAAGTGGTTAAGGCAGAGGTCTGCAAAACCTCTATCGTCGGTTCGATTCCGACCGTCGCCTCCATACCAGAAGCCTTCCACGCGCGGATGGCGCTCGTCTGCGGCACCCAACGTTGCGGCCTGGCCGAGTACGTTTTGATCCGACGGGGCGGAGGCGCCCGGCGTAGAATCCTGGGTGCTCCCCAGAATCCATCCCCCCTTACCCCTGGCGGCTGCGTCGTGACCGTTTCAGAGACCGAATCGCGCCGGCACCGCTATCTGGGGCCCATCGGCCAATCATTCACGGCGCTGTCGGTAGCCGACTACCGCAATCTAATCGCCAGTAATTTCGCCAGCCAGATCGGGCAATGGGTGCAGCAGGTCGCTCAGGGCTGGTTGGCCTACCAGCTCACGGGCTCAGCAACTTTCTTGGGCGCAGTCGCCACCGCTCGCTCGGTGCCCTCATTCTTCTTCACCCTGCCGGGCGGGGTTCTGGCCGATCGATGGGACCGTCGTCGGATCATCATGATCAGCCAGCTCACAATGATGATGAACGCGGCCGTCCTCGCCGTGTTGGTCATCGCCGACCGGATCGAGCCCTGGCACTTGCTGGTCAGCGCAGCGGTGGGCGGCACCACGATGGCCATCAACATGCCCGCCCGTCAATCGCTGGCGCCCGAGCTGGCGGGCCCGGAGCGCATCGCTAATGCCGTGGCGCTCAACGCGATCTCGTTCAACTTCTCGCGGATACTGGGGCCGTCGATCGCCGGCTTTTTGCTGGCAGTGTGGGGTATCGGGCCCTGTTACTTGACCCAGGCCGGCATGCTGGTCATTTCCATGCTGTGGACCGCACGCATCGGCGCCGAGGATGTCCGCCACGGCAAGAGCAACGCTGCGCAGGGCTCGATATGGGCCAATCTGGTGGAAGGCCTCGTATACATCCGCCACTCGCCCACCCTGATGGGCGTGATGATCGTGGCCATCGTTCCCATCTACCTGGAGACGACGTACCAGCAGCTGCTGCCGGTCTTCGCCGACGATGTCCTGAACGTGGGCGCGCCCGGGCTAGCCGGAATGGTGACGGCTATCGGGGTCGGCTCCATGATCGGCGGATTCGTGATGGCGGCGCTGAGCAACCATCCCCGCAAGGGCGCGGTGATGATCTTTATCGGCACATTTTCAGGAATCACGCTGGCTGGATTCGCGGTCTCGACCTGGATGCCGCTGACGCTAGTGCTCCTCGCTATTACTGGCCTCACTCAGGCTGTCACTATGGCGATGGGACAGACCATGGCCAACTTGATCATCCCCAATGAGTTCCGTGGCCGCGTAATGAGTGTGTATCTGATGCTTTGGAGCTCATCTCCATTGGTGATGCTGCCCGCCGGCTGGGCCACCGATCACTACGGGGCGCCCATCACGGTGTTCGTGTCGGGTCTGTTGGTGATCGCGTTCTTCGTCGTCGCGGGGCTGCGACGCAGTGTCGTCCGAGACTTCCGCGAAGAGCCGGTGCTCCTCATGGAGCCGGTCTAGTGAACTTCACCCCCACCCTAACCCACCCCCATCCGAGGGGGAGGGGATCAGGCGCGAACTTCACCCCCACCCTCACCCTCCCCCATCCGAGGGGGGGGGATCAGGCGCGAACTTCACCCCCACCCTCCACTCCCCCATCCGAGGGGGAGAGGCACAGGCGCGATTTCGCCCCCACCCTGAATCTCGAGGGGGATCAGGGTCGGTAGAGCTCTTGGTCGAGGTTGAAGAACTCACAGACGTTCTCGAACACCATGCGGTTCGTTTCTTCCTCGGGAACGCCGGCGAAGTTGCGCGCGATTACCCGCGACCGCGTCTCCGGCCACTCACTGCCCTGGTGCGGAAAG
>DASXTD010000287.1:0-2667 GCA_036505655.1 Chloroflexota bacterium | reverse complement strand
TGCTACGGAATTAACGAAGGGCCACGCGTCCACGACACGCCGCTTCCCGATATCGTCGATCTGATGCTGAAGGTCAACGCCGGCGCTTACTCGTTTGAGGCGGCCAACCCGCGTCACGAGCACGAATGGAAGGTCTGGGAGAGCGTGAAGATGCCGGAGGGCAAGATTCTGATCCCAGGCGTGATCACCCATACCAGCAATATCGTCGAGCACCCGGATTGGATCGCGGAGCGGATCGTGCGTTACGCAAAACTAGTGGGACGCGAGAGCGTAATCGCCGGTAGCGACTGCGGCTTCTCGTCTCAGGCGACGCCGGATCCAGAGGTCCATCCCGATGTAGTGTGGGCCAAGTTCCAGGCCATGGCCGAAGGCGCGCGCATAGCCTCCAAGGAACTTTGGGGGCGCGGCTGAGCTCGAAGGAGGTGGGCGGGATGACGAGGAACCAGGTGCGGATCGAGCTCGAGCGACAGCCGTTCGCGGGCGGCATCGAGTTTGGGGAGACCGGCGCCTACGAGCGACTCCTTGGCAAGGCTTTCTACGCCATCGACCCGGATGAGCCCGGTCTGCCGTTTATTTGCGACCTGGATTTGGCTCCGCGCAACCAGGAGGGTCTGGTCGAATTCTCGGGCACGCTGGACATCGTGAAGCCTGTGGATTTGTCCCGCGGGAACCGGCGGGTCCTCTACGAGTTCTCCAACCGGGGCGGGCGTTCTGCCATTGGTGCGTTCAACTACGGCAAGGGCCGCGATATGAGCAGCCCCGAATTCGCTGGTGACGGGCTGCTCATGCGGCTCGGCTACACGGTCATGTGGTCCGGCTGGCAGGGAGACCTGATCGACCGAGGCACCAATGTCGTCGCGTATCTCCCCGAAGCGCTCGACAACGGTCGGCCGCTGCGGGGCACGGTGCGCCAGGAGTTCAGCGCGATTTCGGTCGGGGTCCTCTCAATGGGGGTCAGCGCCGGCGCGGAGGGCGGCGATAACGTGCAGCCCTACCCGGTGCTCGACCGCTCGAGCGCTACCCTCACGGTGCGCGAGTACGAGCGCGACCCACGAGTTCCGGTCCCCGACGCTGAATGGGAGCTGGCCAAGGCCGAGCTGAAAGACGGCCAGATCGTGGTCACGCCGTCGCCGCACGACCTGCACATCAAGGGTGGCTTCAAACCCGGCTGGATCTACGAGCTCATCTACGAGACCGAGGGCTCGAAGGTCATGGGACTCGGCTTCCTGGGCGTGCGCGATCTGGTCTCCATGACCAGGTTTGAAGAGAAGGACGCCGCGGGTAATCCCAACCCGCTGTACGGCTATGCCGAGAAGCTTTATGGCACAGGGCAGTCGATGAGCGGGCGCGTGGTCCGCGAATACGTGTACGCGGGCTGGAATGAGGACAGCCAGGGCCGCAAGCTGTTTGAGGCCATGCACTCGCACACCGGGAGCGGTCGGCTGCTCTACAACATCCGCTTTTCCCAGGTGGGCCGCTTTCCCCGGCAGCACGAAGAGCACCAGTGGCCGTCCGAGTACTACCCGTTCACCTATAACGCCGTGCCTGATCCCTTCAGCGGTCGTAACGAGGGGCTGTGGAAGCGTCCGGCGACCGACCCGCTGATCGTTCACACCCATACTGAAGGGGACTACTGGATCCGCCACGTCTCGCTGGCCCACACTGATCCGCGCGATGGGAACGATGTCGCCCTGCCGGAAACCACGCGGATGTACAACCTCACCGCCGCCCCGCATATGGCTCGCCCCGCCCACGACCCGATCTGGATCGGGCAACTTACCCCGAGCACTATGTCTGCCGCACCGTATCGGCGGGCTATGCTCAGGCTGATGGACGACTGGGCGACCAGTGGCACGCCTCCGCCAGCCAGCCTGCTGCCACGGACTGCTGATGGTACCCTCGTGACGGCGGAGGAGTCGCTCGCCAGCTACCCGAAGCTCCCGGGCGTCAACCTGCCCACGGATCCGAGCCGCCTGCCGCGCTACAACTACGGGCCCGACTTTGATGAAAGCGGCATCATGAGCGTCTTCCCACCCGAGCCGGTGCCGGGTCAGGAGTATCCGGTGCGCGTGCCGGCGGTGGATGCAGACGGCAACCCGATCGCGGGGATTCGGTACCCGGATGTCGAGGTCCCGCTCGGCACCTACAACGGCTGGTCGCTGCGCAAGAAAGGCTTCGCCGAAGGCGATCAGTTCTGGAATACAGGCAGTTTCGTGCCTTTTGCCCGCACCCGCGCAGAGCGCGAAGCCAATGGCGATCCGCGCCCCTCGATCGAAGAACGCTACCCCAGCCACGAGTTGTACATCGACGCCGTGCGACAAGTTTGCGAGCGCCTGGTCAGCCAGCGTCTGCTGCTCCAGGAAGATGCCGATCGGTTCATCAAGGGCGCCAGAGAGCGCAACCCACTCGATCCTGCCGTCCCCCTGGGGCCGCTGATGCCGGTCCTCACTGCGCCGGGGGAATAGCTAGCCATTGACGCGGCATTGCGCTAAGGTACGCTCATTCCACTCAGAGGCCAGGCGAAAGGAGTACGGTCATGACGGTTAGCATGTCTCCCAATGGCAAGAACTCTTACGAGACCTCTTCCCCGTCGAACGAAGTCCTAGTTGGCACAGCCAGTGGCATTTACTCGTTTAGTCGATGGAGCCGAGGCGCGTCCTGGCAGCA
>DASXTD010000286.1:0-8906 GCA_036505655.1 Chloroflexota bacterium | reverse complement strand
GTCGGCGCCGATCACCACGAAGCTATCAGTCACCCACTGCTTCACGCGGAGCGGCCCGGAGCCGATGAACGCGTTGGTCCAGTAGGGGCAACGCGAAGAAGTTGGCCTTGTCAGCGCGATAGGTCGCCTCCAACAAGTGCTTGGGCATGGGCAGCGCAAACATGGCACTGAACATGAAGTCCGCCTCGATATAGGGCTGCTTCCAGGTGACCGTGACCGTGCGGTCATCCGTGGCCTCGACGCTTTCGATCAGCTCATAGGCGGCGCTCGAGTTGAAGCCCATCTCCGGGTCCTGTTCCACCTCGGCGGTGAACACGAGGTCGGTCGTGGTGAGCGGGGTACCGTCCTGCCAGGTCACATTCGGGCGGATGGTCCAGCTCGTCTGCATGCGTCCTTCGGGGAAAACCTTCCAGCGGCCGTTATCGACCCACGGCACGGCATCAGCAAGCTGGGCGACGATGACGCCCGCGTCGTTCGCGATAACTAAGCCCGCGACGACCAGATCCTGGAGCGCGTCCAGTCCTGGCACGTGGCCGGGTTGGATGGTCGACGTTCGATCGCTGAGGACTTTGGGACTCCCACGCACGCCAGCCACGATGCGCGCTGGTGTGGCCGGTCTATTGGCGGTGGCATCGGAGGAACCCGCGCGCGGCGGCGCTGCGCAGGCGCTCACCAGGAGGACGATGCTGATGGCCGCCACAGAGGCGACCCGCTTGAACATCATTCTCGCCCGCACTCTCTAAACCCCGAGGACTTCCTAACTCGAAACGCCCGAAGGGATGGGCTCCAGGTACGCCGCGATCTCATCCGCGATTTTTTGCAGCTCGTCGCGCTCCATCCGTTCGGTTCCTTCCGAGCTGAAGATGCGGCCCGGCAGATCACCGGGGTAGCTGGGGACGATGTGGACGTGATAGTGCGGCACGGTTTGGCCAGCTACCACCCCATTGTTCTGGAACACGTTCAGGCCCGACGGGTCGAAAGCCTTCGACAGGGCATGAGCAATGCGATGGACGTGGCGCATGATCGCGAGCGCCTCGGTGTGCTCCAGATCGAGCAGTGTCGGAGCGTGTCGCTTCGGAATGACCAGCACGTGCCCCTTCCCGGACTGTCGAGGTGGTAAAAAAGCCACGGTTTCAGGCAAGGCCTCTACCGTCGCAAATCGACTGGGATCACCAATGTAGTTGCAGAAGGGACAGTTCCTGTTTAGCTCCGGTACTTCGATCGGCATTCAGTTCTCCCTTGTCATTCCGACGAGCGCACCGAGGAGGAATCCGTGCCTGGTTACGGATTCCTCGCCTTCGGCTCGGAATGACGGACCTTTTACCGTAGGCAAGCTAGTGCAGCGGTGAGAAGCTGGTTGGGATGAGATGGCGAACCAGCTGCGCGATGGGGCGGGCTTCCGTGTGCGGCGGCCAGATACCGCTTTTTCGGTACTGTGCGCGCACCTCATCCCGATGGTCCCAGTTCTTGTAGGGAAACAGCTGGTAGAGGCGGTTCAAGTTGCCCAGGTCGCTGGTCCAGATACCGGCCACCGGATAGAGCTCCGCGCGGGCAGCCAGCGCCGCGCCAAAAGCCTCGGCGACCTTCGGTACCTCGCCCGCCGAGTAGGTATACATGCGGAGCTCGTAGAGGTCGCCCCATTGCTGATCGCCTTTTAACTCGGGCATCCCGGGGACGGGGATCAAGATGTCGTTCTCTTGGCTCACCAGCAGGTCGGCTCCGCCCGGCGGCCATTTGCCACTCGGATCCCTCCCGGCCGACTCACGCGCGTCTGCCCGCTCCTGCAGGGTCTGGTAGGGCCAGATATGGACCAGCTGATTCAGCGGCCCTATCTCCGTGTGCCAGTAGCCCAACAGTGGCGAGTACTTCGCCCTCGTCGGATAGGCTTCCGCGAATCGGTTCTCGTACTCGCGCAGCTGCCCCGGCTTCACCTGGTAAGTCCGAATCTCGTAGATCATGAATCTCTCCTCTTCACGGCTGTTACCCGGGCATCCCCTTGGGATCGCCGCCCGATACCGCTCCGCTAATCGCTACGCTAGTTTTTCACTTCCCAGTCTTGGACATTCCAGGCCTGCGTCCAGCCCTCGGCTCGCGCAGTCACATTCACGATGCGATTGGCCACCATCGTGGGATCGACGCCCCGGAACAATGGCAGCGTGGGCAGGTTCTCGCTGAGGATGTGAACGACTGCGCCGAGGGCCTGCATCCGTTCATTCATGGGAATCGTGGTGATGTAGCGGTCGATGTCCGCATCGAGCTCCGGATTACGGTAACGCGAGTTGTTTCCCGTCACCTGGAACTTGTTCTCCGGCAGCGGCGTCGAGGCGCTGTGCAGCCGTCTGATGTCGCCCGGCGTGATCGCGTTGGTAGTCTCCACCAGCTCGAAGGCAGGGAATGTGGCCCGGTATTCGCGGTCCTGCGCCCGCTGGATGGGGATGAGCACTTGCTCGACCTCTACTCCCAGTCGCTGCCAGTAGTCCGCCACCGTCGCGGTCGTCTTGGGATGAATGTCGTTCTGAACCGTGGTGTAGATCTGGACCGAGAGCTTTTGGCCGCTGCCATCGTAGTAGAACCCGTCCGCGCGCTTCGTGTAGCCGAGCCCCTCGATCATCTGCGCCGCCTGCCGCGGATCGTAGGCGTATTTGACCACGCTCGGTTCGATCACCTCGTGGTAGAGCGCCACGTCCTCAGACACGTAGCTGTTTGCGACCGTGCTCTGCCCGGACCAAATCGCTTCTACCAACTGCGGGCGGTCGATCGCCTGCAGCATGGCTCGGCGGAACTGGATATTGGCAACGATCGGAGGATCTGGGTTGATGAACTGGGCGCTAATGGGGGTCCAGCTCTGGGTGCGAGTGAGCACTCGCCCGTCCGACCACTGTCCCTGCACCTGTGTCGCCTGATCCAGCGAGATGGTCTTTCCCAGCGTCAGCTCTGTCCCCGCCAGCACGTTCGCCATGAGCGCGTTCGGGTCGGCAATGAATTTGACCTCGACCTCATCGATCTTGGGGCGACCCAGGACGTACCGGTCATTCGCGGTGAGCAGCGTGTAGCTATCGAGCACCCAGTCGCGGACCTTGAAAGCCCCAGCCCCCACAAAGTTCTGGCCCCAGTACGGCAGGTCGAGGAAGGTCGCCTTGTCGTCGTTGTAGGCCTGTTCCATCAGGTGCTTGGGTACGGGCAGCCCCGCCACCCGATAGCTGAACATTCCGTCCGCTTCGATGTACGGCCGCTTCCAGGCGACGACGATGGTTCGCGCATCCGGCGTATCGATGCGCTCAACCGAATCGTAGGCTGGGTACGGCGAGATCCCCAGGTCCTTGTCCTGCTCGATGGTGGCCGCGAAGACGAAGTCTCCCGACGTCAGCGCGGTTCCATCCTGCCAGACCGCATTGGAACGGAGCTTCCAGGTCGTTTCCATCCGGCCATCTGGCAACAGCTTCCACAGGCCGTTGTCCAGGCTGGGAACCTGCTCGGCTAGCTGTGGTGCCCGGCCCGCGTCGCCATTGACGTAGGTGAGCCCAGCCTGGGTCATCTCCTCGATGGCGTCCAGCCCCCGCAGGCTTCCCACCGAGCGGAGCGTCCGCTGCTGGATGAGCCCAGTCGGAGCACTGCGGATCGCCGCGCTGATGCGCTTGGGCGCCTGTGATCCGCCTGTTGAGGAATTTGGAGGAGCCTGGCCAGCCTGCGGAGGCGCTGCGCAAGCCGAAACCAACAGCAGAACGAGGGAAAGAAGGGCAATCAGTCGGTGACCAGCTACGATTCGCACGGTCGCACCTCTCAGACGAGCGGCCGCCGGCGACTCAGGCGAGCGGGCAATGCCTCGGCTCGGGGGCGGCTCAGCGGCCTCATCGTAACAGAGATAGCGGCCAAGGGCAGTCAATTTGGCCCGCTCGTCCCGAGCTTGTCGAAGGATGAGCGGGCGACGGGCTAAGGCGAAGGAACGCGAGACGGCTACACGCTCCGTCTGGCTCGGGCTTGCTCCACGATCTTCGTTTCTTCCCCGTCAGCAGGGACCAGCGCGGGAACCGGCGTCGGGCGCCCATGCTCGTCGATGGCCACATAGATCACGCGGCTGCTGGCCACGGCGCGCGTCTCGCGTGAGATCGGGTCTTCCGCGGTGACCGTGACCTGGACTTCCATGCTGGTGCGGCCGACATACTCGAGCGCACACTCGATCGTCACCACGTCGCCGACATAGGCGGGCTTCAAGAAGTCGAAGCGTTCCACCCGGGCGGTGACCACCTGGTGATGTGAATGCTTCATGGCGACGATCGCCGCGGCCTCGTCCACCATCCGCATGATCACCCCACCATGGACGTTGCCCTGGCGATTGGAGTCCAGCACCTCCATGATGCGGCTGGTCGTGCTGCGCGAATAGGCGATGCTGTGACCCGGCCCAGGCCGCTCGTCATCGCTCAAGGCGCATCCTCCTCATCCGTCATGCTGAACGGGCCCAGTTTCCGGCGCAAGCGGGCAAAAAACAGCCACCGGAGGTTCATTCGCTTACGCGCACGTCACCCCTCGGTGGCTGAAAAGGTTGTAGTAAGGCGCGGTCGACCGCGCCCCTTTATTTAGTAGCGGCCGCGCCCGCCGCCGGCGCCACCGCGTGATGTAGCTGCCGGGCGATGGGCCTCGAAGCAGTCCGAGCAGTACACCGGGCGATCTAGCCGGGGCTGGAACGGAACTTCGGTCTGCTTTCCACAGTCAGCGCACACTACCGAGAACATCTGACGCTCGGCCCCGAAGCCGCCAGCGCGCACACCCTGCTTTCGGGCCGATCGACATTCCGGACAACGGCTGGGCTCGTTCGTAAAGCCTCGGCTGGCGTAGAAGTCCTGCTCCCCAGAGGTGAAGACGAAGCTGGCTCCACAATCACGACAGGTGAGAGTCTTATCTGTGTACACGCGCTAACTCCTTTGTTCGCCGAGTTGGAACAAGTCGGAGCGCGTCGCTCGGGAGGGGAGACAGGGACCTTTTGGACCCGGGATCCGACCCAACCAGGGGCAACCGACCGATCTCAGTACCACTCGTGCCTAGTATATCAAAAAGAATCGTCTAATCGGCTTGAACAAGAGCTTTCATCCAAGTTTCATGGCCTTTTCATCTTTGTCAATCGCCTCACCCCTATAGTCTCCCGGTGCCACTCACAAAACAGCGAGAGTAACAGCGAAATAGAGGAGATGAACGGTGAAAGCGGGCGAGCGCGGTCCAGCAACTTTGGAGAAGACAAGGGCCATTCGCGCTGTGCTGACCTGCGCCTGGTGCGGACGGGAGGTAGCAGACGCTAAGGCTCAACGCGACGTCGCTAGCGGCCGCATTTTGCTGCTTCCAGCCACGTCGTTCCGCATGATCGGCGGACGCCCACTGTGCAGTGCCTGTGGAGGGCCTCTCCTCTTGGAAGATTGGCGATCCGAAGCCCCCCAGTTGCCCACGCTCGATCTGGAAGCCAGCAGCGGCCCCAATGAGGGATCCGCGGCAGCTTAGCTAGCTAGATCTTGCGCAGGTTGGGGCGCTCCAGGACGGCGGCGTTGATCACGCGCGTGGGGTCTCCAAGTAGAAAGCTCTGGATGTTCTCCACGGCGTCCTTGAACATCCCTCGGTAGCTGTCCTGGGTTACATAGCCCAGGTGCGGGGTCACCACCGTGTTATCCAGCCGTCGGAAGGGGTGATCCACTGGCAGCGGCTCGACGTTGTAGACGTCGAGCGCGGCCCCGGCAATAGCCCGGGTTTGTAAGGCCTGGATGAGCGCCTGCTCGTCGACGATGGGCCCGCGGGACGTGTTGATCAGATAGGCAGTAGGCTTCATCAAGCCGATCTCGGCGCCACCCACCATCCCCCGGCTGCGATCGCTGAGCACGTAGTGAATCGTGACGAAGTCTGCGTTCGAGAACAGCTCGTCTTTCCTGGCGTAAACGGCCCCGGCTGCGTCGGCCCGGTCCCGGGTGAGGTTTTGACTCCAGGCCAGCACTTTCATGTCGAAGGCCAGGCCGATCCGGGCCATGGCGGTGCCGATGCGGCCTAGACCGACGATACCGAGCGTCTTCCCACTCAGGCTAGGCCCGATGGTGTGCTGCCACCCTCCCTGGCGCAGGCTGGCCTCTTCTCGGGGGATGTTTCGCGCCACGGATAGGATCAGTCCCCAGGTCAGCTCGGCGGTGCCCGCGCCGCCACCCTGGGTGCCAGAGACGATAATCCCAAGCTCGGTGGCCGCGGCCAGATCAAAGGACGCGTTGCCCATCCCGGTGGTCATGAGCAGCTTGAGATTGGGAAGCTGCTCCAGGAGTGAACGCGGCATCGGCGTACGCTCGCGCATGCCGATGACTACGTCGTAGTCCTTGAGTTGTTGGGTTAGCAGTCTTTCGTCGGCCAGATGTTCGGGGAAAGCGTCCACCCTCACGTCGGCAGGGAGCACCGACCAGTCTGCCATCGCTAGCGCGACTCGCTGATAGTCGTCCAGAATTGCGACTCGTACCATTATTCCTCGCCGCTGACGAACGTGTCCCACACGGAGGGGAGCCGATCCACAGCCTGCGGTGGTAGGGGGCCTTTCTCAGCACAGGCGACCGCCGGGTCTATCTGATCCAGGTCGGAGAAGCCGACCAGAACGGTCGATACGTCGTCGCTGGCCAGGGCGAAGCGAAGCGCTCCCTCCACGGGATCTCCCACCAGGCCTTCATCGACTAGGAAGCGGAAGCGTTCGGCTTTGGCCACGTCCTCACTGAACTCCGAGCTGGTACCCATGGGCGGGCCACCCCGGCCAGCTAGAGGATGGGCTTCGCCTCCGCTGAGGGCGCCTGCGGCCAGCACGCGGATCACGATGACTCCGACGCCGTGGTTGGCCGCGTGGGATATGAGCTGGCCGAAGTCCTGGGCATAGAACGCAGACGGGACCGGTCGCCCGGCGCTGGGATTGAGCAGGTTAAAGACGGTCTGCGCCGTCTCTATCGTACCGGCGTCGATCACTCGCAAGACGGCCGACGTCTCGCCCAAACCGGTGATCCCGTAATGATGAACCTTGCCCTCGCTCTTCAAGCCCTCGAAGGCGCCCACCACGTCGTCGAGAACATCGTCGACGCTCAGCACCCGCGATCCAGGTCTCCGCTGCTCGCCGATGCGGGGGTGGAGCTGGATGAGGTCGACGTAATCTCGACCCAGCCGCTGCAAGCTGCCTTCCACCGAACGAACCACGGCACCCGAGAGATCGCTGAAGTCGGCATCCGTCAGCTCGATCTTGGTCCCCACATGGACGTCAGCCTTGAGCTCCCGGAGGGCCGCGCCCAGGTTCGTTTCCGACCGCCCATCTCCGTACGACGGCGCTGTATCGAAATAGTTGATGCCGAGCTCGATCGCTCTCGCGACTGCCTTTAACTGGTCGGGCCCTTCGCCTCGGACCATGAGTCCGCCCTGGCTCCCGCAGCCAAAACCGATCTCGGACACCGAGATGCCAGTCCTTCCGAGCGGGCGGTAGCGCATGGAGCCTCCTCGGTGCATTTGCCGAGGAGATGATATTCGAAGAACATCCCCTCTCCCACGAAGGGCCGGGGGCTTGGGAGCGCAGCCTCCAAAAGAAACAGAGCGGGTGGAGGGGCTTCCTTTTTGGATACTAACTATCTATCTCGTAGTAAAATAACCGAGATGCACCTTGGTGCCGGCCGTCGGGAGACGATGATCGGAAGCGACGATATGAGCGACGAGATCTGTCCGGTAGCCGAAGCAGCGCGGGTGCTGGGCAATAAGTGGACCCTGATCATTTTGCGGGATCTCGCTGACGGCCCGCGGCGCTTCAAGGACCTGGAGCGTACCGGCGAGGGCGTGAGTCCCAGTGTGCTCACCGCCCGTCTCCGTGAGCTCGAGCAGCATGGGCTGCTCAATCGAGCCAGCTTCAACGAGATTCCGCCTCGGGTGGAGTATTCGCTCACCCTACAAGGCTGCGACGCGCTTCGGATCATCGATGCCCTACGCGCCTACGGTGAAAAGTGGCTCATCCCTGAGACCGCTCCAGCCTAAATCGCGCGAGTCTCACGAAGCCAACCTCTCGGTGCCAGTCACCAACTCCGTGACGGTTACCAGACGATAGCCGCTCGCACGCAGGTCATTGATCAATCTCGGGAGGGCGACGGCCGTGGAGCGCACGGACGTCGGGCTATCGAAGTGCATGACCACGATAGATCCATTTTCCACCCTCCCCATGACTCGGGCATAAACGCTTTCCGCGGTGGCCTCGTATGTCCAATCCCCACTGTCCACGCTCCACAGGATCGGACGATAGCCCAGATCAGCTGCGATCCGGCGAACGCGAGCATCGCGGTAGCCCGCCGACGGGCTCCACAAGGGTCGCGTACTCACACCGGTGACCGCCGCAATCGCAGCATCAGCCGCTTCGAGATCGTCCCGCACTGCCACGTCGGAGACCGCGGTAAGGTCCAGTACCGAATGCCCATGGCTGCCGAGCTCGTGTCCCTCTTCCGCGATATCCGCGAGTAAATCAGGGTATTTCTCGGCCCACCAGCCCAGCACGAAGAACGTCGCCCTATAGTCCTTCTCCGCCAGGGTGTCCAGGATGCCGACCGCTGGGTCGAACCCGGCGCCCACATTGAAGACCAACGCAACCCAAGGCTTACCCGGATCTCCCCGCGAGACCTCCTCGTCGGAAATCGCGACCGTGGACTGGCCCCACACCGAGCTCGATGCCAACGCCAGGGCAGCTGCCATCCCGAGGGTCGAGGCCAGCGCCCGATTCATCGTTTCGCCCCCACCTGTCGCCCGTCCATCTGCAGATCCCCCCGCCAAATCGCCTTAAGCCGCGCAGCAGAAGCAGTCATATGTTCCCTTGCCGGGTTTTGCCGAGTCCGTTATAGTCGGCCGTCCCCGACGCGGCCCTTCGCATTAAACGGCGCGTCCAA
>DASXTD010000285.1:0-4519 GCA_036505655.1 Chloroflexota bacterium | reverse complement strand
GGCTCGCTGCTCTCTAGGTGGCGGCTGCAGGATCTGACCGTCGTCGATCTCGGGGTGGGCGCTGGGCGGCGGCCAAGTCGGCTGAGCGCCCAGGTCGCGCGGGTCGGTGATCACGCCGCGCAGGGCGGTGGCGGCCGCGGTGGCCGGGCTGCACAGGCACACGCTGTCGTCTTGCGTTCCGCTGCGGCCGGGGAAGTTGCGATTGAACGTGCGGACCGAAACAGTACCGGAGGCGGGCGCCTGACCCATGCCCACGCAAGGTCCGCAGGCAGGCTCGAGCATCCTGGCTCCGGCCGCGATCAGATCGGCATAGACGCCGCTGCGGATGATGACGTCCAGGATCTGGCGCGAGCCCGGCGTGACCGTCAGCACCAGGTGTGGCGGAATAGCGTTGCCTTTCAGTACCGCCGCCACGATGGCGAGATCGTTGTAACCGGAGTTCACGGAGCTGCCCACGCACACCTGGGCGACCGGCAAACCGGCCGCTTCGCGCACCGGAACCACCTTGTCGGGGCTATGAGGCATCGCCATCAACGGCTCCAGCGACGAGAGATCGATGACCTCCTGCTCGTCATAGCTGGCTCCCTGGTCGGCTGCGAGCGGCTGCCAATCATCCGGCCGCCGTTGCAGTTCCATCCACTCCCGAGTCCGCTCGTCGGAGGGGAACACCCCCGTGGTAGCCCCCAGCTCGGCGATCATGTTGCAGATCGTCATCCGTTCGGTCACATCCAGGCTGGGCACCGCCTCGCCATAGAACTCGAAGATACAGCCCAATCCCCCTCGCACGGTCCGACGGCGGAGCAGCTCCAGGATGATGTCTTTGGCCTGCACCCAGGGCAGAAACCGGCCTATGAGCTGAACCCCCACGACCCGCGGCCCTTCTAGAATCAGCGGGCGACCGGCCATGCAGACCGCCGCGTCGAGGCCGCCCGCGCCGACCGCAAGCGCTCCGACTGCGCCGGAAGTGGTGGTATGGCTGTCTGAGCCGACCATGACGACGCCGGGCCTGGCGAACCGCTCCACGTGGAGGTAATGGCAGATACCGTTCCCGGGCTTCGAGTAAACGATTCCGTACCTGGCAGCAAAGTCCTGGAGGAAGCGATGGTCGTCCGGGTTTTTGAAGTCCAGCTGGATGAGATTGTGGTCGACGTACTGCACGGCGAGCGGGATTTTGATCTCGTCTACATCCAGCTCTTCCAACTGGAGGCAGGCCATCGTCCCGGTCGCATCTTGTAGGAGGACCTGGTCAACCCGGAGGCTTATTTCTTCCCCGGGCTGATAATCCCCGTCCACCAGATGGTCTTTGAGTATCTTGGTGGTCTGGTTAGCTGGCATCGCCGTCGCCTTCTCACTCGAAGAACCCCCGCTTTTCCCGGCAGCCTCTTCGGCGAAGCCTGATTCAATCTGACGCTCCGCCAACGCCAGTGTGCTCGGATCCGCCCTATTTCTTGAGCAGCGGAGGCACCCCTTCTCCCATGTACTGACCAATCTTTCGCTCGGCCGATTTGGGCTTTGGCTCCTTCTGGACCTCGCGCCGACGCTGCCGCAGACGAGGCGCGACCTTTGGAGCATCGGGGTCGGGCACGGGCTCGAGTGGCAAGGCCGGCGCCTGAATCCAACCGGCCGTTCTCAGAAGTTCACCGCGAACATCCTTGTCCGCTGACTTTCGTCGCCGCCGTTCGGCTTTCTCAGCTGCCATCACGGATTCCCATTGTGAATAACGAGCTACGCTGGAGCCCTGTTAGGGACGGCGTGATCATGAATATGGCCCTCACGCGCATGGTGCTCCTCTTCTTCTGCCTCGGTGTAGTCATGGCTGTGCGTGAGCTCGCTGTGGTTGTGCTCATGGGTATGCCAGTAGGACCGGTGCTCCCACTCCCCCAACCCGTCCTTGTGGTGATGGGACACGTGGTAGTGGTCGTGGGTGTGTACGCGCGCCACGTGGGTATGCGTATGCTCGCGCCCCTCACCTTGGGTACGTTGCGCGACCTCCGTCGTCTTCATCTGACCGCCTCCGGTTAAGGATCCGCCTAGCTGTCTTTCCGGATGAAACGGGATACCGACTGACCCTGTTACTCGTGGGGCTTGGCTACCAAATCTAAGACCTGAGCTTCCAGCCACACTAGGACTACCTGGTTCGATCAGAACTCAGGTGTTCTTCTTTCACAAACTGTATGGGAAATGCGCAGGAATCGCGGCGAACGGCGAATCCAGTGCACCCTACCCCCGTCAGAATTGATAGGAAACTCGGGCACTCCCTGAGGATGGCGATCCTAGCCAGTGGCCGGCTAGGCGGCGGGCCGCAGATGAAACTCGGACACCTCTTCCCCTTGTACTAGCGCCATCTCGCAGTCCAACTCGGACCCGTCCAGTTTTCCCTTGATGCGGCTATCTACGATCAACAGGGGCTCGTCGGCGCTTCCAATGACTTCGTCGCCCTTGTCCGGCGTGGCGATCGTCAATCCGATCCGGCCCGAGAGGTCCGGGACGAGCTTCACTCCCTGTCTCCGCTC
The DNA here is from genome assembly GCA_036505655.1 of Chloroflexota bacterium. GTDB lineage: Bacteria > Chloroflexota > UBA6077 > UBA6077 > SHYK01 > DASXTD01. Next base: position 2,006 of record DASXTD010000285.1, on the reverse strand, counting down.
GGCACCGTTGACCAAAAGGATCTGCTCGAGGGCTGCAGTTGCCCTTTCAGTAATAACGATCATCTGTACCTCCCTTTGGGAATGTCCAAGAAAAAATAAAGCGGATCCGGGCCCCTCTGCATCCAAACCCGTATACGTTAAGGATAGCGACCGACGGTCGGAGATCCAAAGCCGTCCGAGCAGCCACCATCCGCCCGCCGCAACCGCAAGCCTGTTCTCACTGTCCAGCTGATCTAGCGGGGGAGTGAGGCGGCCAAGCAACCACGGGGCCGAGTGGGGGCCAGAGCTGGGTTGCCATCCAGAGCGATCCGGTTCTGGTGGGAATCAGGCCCGAGCACCTCGATCTCCTCATTAGAGTCTTGTTGTGCAGCCGCAAAACCTCGATTTCGTTCAGATGGGGCTTTGGAACTAGAATCTTGGGCGGGCTCAAGGGCGGCTGGTCTGACCCAAGATGCTCGCGCGGAGGCTCGCCGTGACCGGTCAGGAGAACGCGGAAACCCGGGTTGAGGAATTTACGCGCGACGTAGATCTCGGCGCTATCGCACGCGCCCTGGCAGAGCGCCGCGATGAGATCCTGACGCGGTGGACGAAGGCTGCCATCAGGCAGCCGTTCCACGAGGAGAGTGCCGAGCCTCCGAATATTGAGTCGATGTTCGATGGCTTAGTACATCTCCTGGTTGCAGCGGCACCCCGATCTGTCGATCCACCGCCCCCGCTTAACGATCCCGTCCTGGCCCATGCAACCAGGGCGCACGTTCAGCGTAGGCTCGAAGACGGTCTCAGAGCCGACGAAGTTGCGATTGAGTTCCGACTGCTGCGGCAGGAGATTGGGCGTGCCCTTCGTTTCCAGGTAGGCGAGGCCACACCAACCAGTGACATCATTGGAGCCATGCTACTTATTGACGACGCCATCGACGGCGCTATTTCGGTGGCCCTTTCCTCGCTGGACAGCTACATCGAAGAGATGCGAGCAGAGGTGCTGGGAAGCGCCGTCCACGATCTGCGCCAGCCGCTTACCGCGATGAGGTCTAGTTTAGGCGTGGCGGCAAAGGCTCTGGGCCAGCCCAACAAGAATTTGGACCTGTCTGCCAAAGCCGTCCGTCTAGCTGAAGCTGGAACCGAGCGGCTCGCAATGCTCGTCGCCACGTTGGCGGATGCGTCCCGGGTGGCATCCGGACGAGTGGAGGTGAAGGGATCCCAAGCTAACCTTGCCCAGATCGTACACGCTGCTACCGACGAATTGGGACCAGCGGTTGCTCGGCGAGTTCGCCTCCAGGTGTCAGTCGGGCTGAACGTCACGGGCTTCTGGGATCCCGCACACCTCACTCGCGTCGTTATGAATTTGCTATCCAATGCCGCTAAGTTTTCGCCTGAAGATGCTCCGATCGACGTCGCTCTGGAGAGCCGAGGAGACAGTCTACTGGTTCGCGTCCACGATGCGGGCATCGGTTTGACGGCGGAAGAGATTTCCCTGCTTTTCAGGCGTTTCGCGCGCAGCCAGCGCGTAGCCAGCAGACGCAAAGAAGGATTGGGACTCGGTCTCTACCTATCGCGAGGCCTGGTCGAAGCGCATGGCGGCCGCATCTGGGCTCAATCGGCCGGTCTCGGGAAAGGCACCACCTTCTCCATCGAACTGCCGCGCCACCGAGAAGCAGCCTAGCGAAGTTACGAGTTCACCTTCCAGTGGCGCTGTCGAAACGCTGCGCGACCAGGAAGAGCCGCTCAGGAATCCCATACCGCTTCTCTTCGTATGTGTCCCTGGTGTATCGCCCCACGGCCGTCCTCCAGAAGGCTTGGGCCACCGAGTTGGCGCCATGTTCTTGGATGAGCCACGAGCCCGTGAACCGCCGGAACAAGTCCCACGCAGCCTGCTGCCCGATACCCTGCCGACGGTATATTTTCAGTACGAAGAAGTCCGCCATCGTGTAACGCGGCGCCCCAGGTTCGATGATCTGCCGCTCTTCCACCAGTGCGAATCCGGCCAGCTTGCCGTCAGCCCTGATGAG
>DASXTD010000284.1:0-2714 GCA_036505655.1 Chloroflexota bacterium | reverse complement strand
CTAGCAGCCCGTGGCAGAAGTCATTTTTCCTGATGCAGCGCGATGGTGAGCACACGAAGCTGAAGATGCCAGCGCACCACGAGGGAGTCGATCCAGCGCTGCGTCTGGCGACGAATCAGCGACCAAAGTCCCCCCAACAACAGCAGAAGCAGGCCCGCGTACCCCTGCAGCCCGCGCGGAGTTCCTCGACCGACGAGCTGCCGCAGCAGGAGCCCGAGGTTGAACGCACCGGTGTGGATCAGCAGTCGCTTGAGGATGTTGAGGTGGCCGCGTAAGTGCGTTCGGCGCAGGCCGCCCGTGTCGTAAACGTGGGCGAAGCCGCGTTCGATCAACTCGCCGCGCGAGCGCAGCAGGCGCCGTCCCCGCTCGCCACGGATGCGCCGTCGATTCCCGTAGACCGCGAGCTGGCTATCGAGGTCTCCGTCCCAGCTCCGGCGCTTGCGTTGAGGCTCCGGGATGTAGGAGCGCAACCCGCGGTCCTCGAGAGCTACCAGCACCGCCGCGCTGTGATAGCCGCGGTCCGCCACCACCTCGGACAGGCCCTCCGCGTGGACGTGTGGCCCGCCCTCTGCGCTGCCGGCGACCTCCTCAATCTGTTTGTCCGCCTCCGCGAGCGTCTGCCCGAGGCTGCTGGTATCGCCGCGATCGGCTCCCTGGACCGTCACCGCCACAATCGCACCCGTTGCCATGTCCACCGCGTGCTCGGCTTTGTGCGCCAAGTGCGTCCGGCCGTCCTTCACCTTGGTGATCTTGGCGTCAGGATCGGAGGGGCTGGTCCAGTCCTGGTTCGACGTGCGCTTGCGCCGCCGACGGTCGAGCCGGGCCAGCGCCTCCCGGCTCGGGGTCTTGATTCCGGAAGACGTCGCCAGCCGCGCCAGAAATTCCTGGTAGGACTCGCCGCTGTCGCGACGCACGATGCTCCGCATGGCGGCGTTCGCTTCCAAGGTCGTGGCATCGACACCGATGGTCTTTCCTCGGAACAGACCCGCGCTCGCCAGGCGCTGCAGGATCCAGCTGAAGACCCCCCGGTGAGTCTCCACGTCGATCAGCCGCCGGGTGCGCGAGATCGTGGAGTGGTCGGGCGTCCCTTCGTCCAAGCCCAGGCCCAGGAACTTCCGGATGGCCAGCGAATCGCAGGCGCGCCACGCGATAGCGCGCTCCGAATCCAGGCCCTCGAAGTAGCCGAGCATGAGCAGCCGAAAATACCGGCTTGGGGGCAGACTGGGCCGCCCCATCACCGGGGCATAGAAGCGTTGGCACTCCTTCTCGACGAACGCGTCAAAACCGGCCGTTTCCAGGACGGCGTTGAGCCTTTGGTAAAAGGGATGGCCGGGGCTCGCCGGCAACTCGCCCGCGGCCACCCACAGGCTGTCTTGCCTTTTCTTCCGCTTTCCCATTGCCATGCGCGAAAGTACGACGCGCTACGTTCAGGTGGGGTCCGCGACCGGCCTTTCACCACAGGCTGCTAAACAGCACCACGCATGATCCGTAGCCCCAGCAGCCGCTCTCTCTTATGGTCGATCTTGAGGGCCCAGCGACGCGTTAACGGCTCATACAGCCAAACGCTGAAGAATCTGATCGGGTTAGAGTCAGCGGTGTTATCGATCCAAAAGGAGTGTCAGGCTGAGGCTGAGACTCATCTCGCAGGCCGCATCGCAGTGGTTCATTTGTACGCTCTCGCCTTCGCTCACCTGGCGATAGCCGTCCACCCCAAGACGGGTAACGCAGGACCATTTCCGGCGACTTGGATTAGCCCCACCGGGAAACCAGATCCGAACTTCATACTCAGCCAGGGTCTGGTGCAGGTGGTGAACAACGCAATCGCCGTGGTCCGACTCTCCCGCGACGGTCTCGATTCTCAGGCTAGAGCCCTCGTACGCGTCACGGGAGAACTAACCTGGCAACTGGCGGTGCTCTTTTCCAGTCCCAAGCTACTCCATATTTATGCAGCGGCTCAGACGGAAGATGAAGAGAACCGCGTGTGGTGGAATCTCTTCGGACGGGGACGCCTCCTAAAGCGAATGCGGGAACTCGACGGGTTAGTCGGTTTGCCGCAGCATGTGTCGGCGGCCCTCCACCGATACCGTCGCGGGCATCAGCGCTACTACTCGAATGCGGTTCACCCATCTGTCCTGGTGGTCGGCCTGGGATCACATAGCCGCTCTTTCCACGGCCGTGGCTTTCGGTGGGCTCTATTTGGAGGGGTCGGAAGGGGCAGTCCGGCAACTGTTGGTGCCATGATCGAGACTTTGTTCTTGGCGTCGACTATCCTGCCCGCAGTATTCGACAAATTCGGCTCGGTCGACAGACTCCAAAGGCGGGCCGAGTGGAAGGATTTCCACGAAATTGCAGATACGGCGTACGCGTTACGCGTTGAGGTATACCGCTCAAGAACAACTAAAGGGACGGCTAACAAACAGATGCAGCGGACGAGGCAGGCGCAAGCGATGAAGCCTCGCCGCTGATCTGTGTGTTCTCCAGACATGGGGCCGGATCCCACGCTCATGCCGGGACGAGAATGAAGGAGACCGAGATTTGTTGTTGGGGCCTTCCTAATGGCGTGGCGCGTCGCCTGCAAGACCGGCGAGGTGGTGGCAGGCGCCGCGCCACCTACACAGCGCGCATCGTCGCGGTGGAGAGGGGCGGCGAGTGCCGGACGTTAACGCGCTGTGGCCCGAGACTCGAGGTGCATACTTGGGCACAGCAGTGACCAG
>DASXTD010000283.1:0-3014 GCA_036505655.1 Chloroflexota bacterium | reverse complement strand
CGGCGCGTGGTGTTCGCATCTGAAGGAACGCCGGCGGCTATCGGCGCGGATACACTCCAGGGCCTGCTGCTCGCTGTTGACCCTATCGCCGAGCGGCTGGTGCCTCGCCCTGCGCTACTGCGTTGAGGGCTCCCCGACCTTCATGATCCGAGACGAGCTGCGGGAGGTCATCGAAGAAGCGGTGCGCGACGCCTTCGCGTCCGGGGCGTTGCCGGCGGTGGCTATGCCCGATGTGGCCATCGAGCGGCCTAGCAGCGATGCCCACGGCGATTACGCGTGCTCGGTGGCCCTCAAGATGGCCCGAGCCGCGCGCATGGCGCCCATGGCGATCGCAGACGTCATCGTGGCCCAGGCGCACGTGCCGGCCTCGGTTGAGGCGCTCGACGTAGCAGCCCCAGGCTTCATCAATTTCAGGCTCTCGACCGATTGGCTACGCCGGCAGGTCGATGCAATTCTGAAAGAGGATGCCGCCTGGGGGAGCGTTGAGGTTGGACAGGGGAAGCGGGTCCAGGTGGAGTTCGTCAGCGCGAATCCGACTGGGCCGCTGCACGTAGGGACCGGACGCGGCGCGGCACTGGGCGATAGCCTGGCCCGAGTGCTGGAGAAGGCGGGCTACCGGGTGGAGCGTGAGTACTACGTGAATGACGCCGGCTCCCGCATGGAGGCCTTCAACCTCAGCGTACAGGCCCGCTACCGGCAGCATTTTGGCCATGAGGCGGCGCTGCCATCGGATGGCTATCCAGGAGACTACGTCAGCGAGCTCGCAGCGGCAATCGCCGACCGCGAAGGCGATCGCTTTTTAGGGGACGCAGGGGCTACGCCCTCACCCCACCCTCTCCCAGAGGGAGAGGGAACCCCGACTCCGCCTCTCCCTCTGGGAGAGGCCGGCCAAGGACGCGGAGCGGCCGCCGGACGGGTGAGGGCGATCACCCCAGATCCCGCCGAGGCGCTCGGCCGCCTCGGCGTGCAGCTGCTCCTCGATCAGATCCGCGAGGACCTCGAACGCCTCGGGGTGCGGTTCGATCGATGGTTCTACGAGCAGTCCCTGTTCGACGAAGGCAAGATCGATGCCGCACTCGATCTGTTGCGCCAAGGTGGCCGCGTAGTCGAGCGCGAGGGGGCGATCTGGTTCACGTCGGCCTCGGTGGGCGAAGACCGCGACAACGTGCTGGTTCGCAGCAACGGGCTGCCCACGTATTTCGCCTCGGACGTGGCCTACCACCGAGACAAATTTATCGAGCGCGGCTTCGACATGGTCGTGGATGTGTGGGGGGCGGACCACCAGGGGCACGTACCGCGCATGAAAGCGGTCGTGGAGGCGCTGGGAGTCGATCCGGCGCGGCTGGTGGTCTTGCTCTACCAGCTCGTGAACCTGGTCCGAGGCGGCCGCCCGGTGCCCATGGGGAAGCGCACCGGGGAGTTTGTCACGTTGCGCGAAGTGCTCGACGAGGTCGGGCCCGATCCCATTCGCTTCTTCCTGGTGGGGCGCTCGCCGGATGCCATGATGGACTTCGACCTGGATCTGGCGAAGGCCCAGTCGGACGTGAACCCGGTCTACTACGTGCAGTATGCGCATGCACGGACCGCCGGCATCTTGCGGCGGGCGGCTGGCGTTGACTACTTGGGTGGCGATATCAGTCGGCTCCAGGAGCCGGCCGAGCTCGCCATGATCCGCAAGCTGCTGATGCTGCCTGAGATCGTCGCGGACGCCGCGCTGGCTCTGGCACCTCACCCGCTACCGCATTTCGGCCAGGAGCTCGCCACCGTGTTCCACACCTTCTATGACCAGTGCCGGGTCATTAGCGAGGACGAAGAGCTGACGCGGGCCCGTCTCAAGCTGGTGGCGGCCTGCCAGCTAACTCTCCGCACTACGCTCGACCTGATCGGAGTCTCCGCCCCCGAGTCCATGTAGGCAGGACTTCCGTAAAGATTCCGCAAAGACGCGGATCGGGCGTTGCCCGGCAGGTGAACGCCGCGTATGATGGGCGCTTGGAGCCAGTTTGACGCAAGGAACAGGAGGAGTCTATGTCCCGCTTCCGCTGCTCCCTGATGGCCACGGCGCTCGCGTTCGCCTTGTTTGCGCCACAGGTCGCCATGATTGCGTTTGGCGAATCGCTCGCGCCCGTGGCCAAGATCGATATTCCCGGCGTGGGCTTCACCGTGGGTGCCCGAGGCCCCTCCGGGTCCGACATCATCACCTACGACCCGGGGACCAAGATGATCTACCTGGCAAACGGTCGCAACAACGCAGTGGACGTATTCGATCCAGCCACCAACAAGATGGTCTATCGGATTCCGCTGCTGGGCGATCCGCACCAGGTCTATGTGGACAACGATAAAGGCCTGCTGTACGCGGCGCTCGGAACGATGAAGGTAGCCATCGTCCGGCTGGGGAATGGCGGCGTACAGTACATCGACGTTGGCGGGACCAGTATCGCGGACCTGATCGGCTACGACCCGGACGACTCCCTCCTGGTCGTGGGCAGTAAAGGCGAAGCCTTCCTGTCTTTCATCTCCATTAGCCCCGACGGCGTGGGTTCGCTGGCCAGCCAGCTGCCCCTGCCCGGCGACAGCCCCGAGGAGCCCAAGTACGATCCTGTCCAACACCGCTTCTTGCTGACTCTCCGCAACACCATCGCGGTCATCGACCCGATCAGCATGTCGATCACCGACACCTGGGACCTTGCCGGTTGTGGGCCGCACGAGTGGGCCTTCGGACCAAACCGCGAGGCGATGATCGGCTGCAGCAGGGGCGAGCAGATCATCAATCTCGACACCGGCGCGATCGTGGCATCCATTCCCAACAGCGTAGTGGGCGACACCGATCAGCCTACTTACGATCCGAAGACCAATCGCTACTATGCACCGGGGCACGTGGCGCGCGACGGAGCCAACGTCGCCGTGTTGGCCGTGGTGGACGCGGCGACCCGCGAAGTAATCAACGTATTCGATATCGATCCGGGCTCCTACATCCAGGGCGCGGTGGACCCCACGTCAGGCAACGTGTACATCGC
>DASXTD010000282.1:0-1966 GCA_036505655.1 Chloroflexota bacterium | reverse complement strand
GATCGGGCTGTCCAGCGGCGTGCTGGGCGTCTACGTTGTGCTCCGGCGCATGGCCTTCATCGGGGACGCGGTCTCCCACACAGCGCTGCCAGGCCTGGTAGCCGCCTACCTGAACGGCTGGAGCCTGCTGGGCGGCGCGATGGTGGCTGGCGTAGCCACGGCCCTCGCGATCGGCTGGATCTCGCGGCGGGGCACGATCCGCGAGGACACGGCCATCGGGATCGTTTTCACCGGGCTTTTCGCGCTGGGCATTGTCATGATCAGCGCCACCAAGAGCTTCCGCGATGTGACCTCATTGCTCCTGGGCAATGTGCTGGCCGTCACCGAGACCGATCTCGCTATGATCGCCGCGGTAGCCGCGGTCGTATGCCTGGTCGCTTTCCTGCTGCACAAAGAGCTCGAGCTGAGCTCCTTCGATCCGATTCACGCCGAGGTGGCCGGACTAAACCCAGACGTGGCGCGGTACGTCTTGCTGCTCTTGCTGGCGTTGGCTGTCGTGGCGGGCATCGAGGCGGTGGGGGTCGTGCTGGTGAGCGGGCTGCTGATCACTCCGGCTGCAACCGCCTCGCTCCTCACCACTCGTTTGGTCCGCATGATGGGCCTCGCGGTGCTATTCGCTTTCACCGCCGCGGCCGGCGGACTCTACGCCTCGTATTTCTTCAACGTATCGACGGGCGCGGCGATGATCCTCACGGCCACCGCGCTCTTTGTGCTTGCCTGGACGCTTCGGTCGGTGGGGAGTATTAGGCACACAGCTCGGTGATCTCAGTCGCCGAGTAGCCGGACGAGCTTACAACCTCGATTTGGTTGTAAAAATCGGCCAGCTAGTTCCGTGTCGTAGACCGCTGAGCGGAGGGCCTCGGGGCCCAAGTCCGAAAGGGCTAGATCGTTCAGGCCGAAGATCAGGAGGGGGCGTTGATCTCACAAGCCGAAAATGAGCTCTTGACCCAGGTCGGACCGGGCACGCCCGGCGGCGAGATGCTGCGTCGCTACTGGCACCCGATCTGCGCGGCTGGGGAGCTGACGTCCGAACATCCCAAGAAGCGCATCCGCATGCTGGGCGAGGACCTGGTCGCCTTCCGCAGTCCCGACGGCGGCTATGGGCTGGTCGAAGAGCATTGCTCGCATCGTGGCGCGTCCCTCTACTACGGGTTCCTCGAAGACGGCTGCATCCGCTGTGCCTACCACGGCTGGATGTATGACCGGGAGGGCCGCTGCGTCGAGCAGCCGTTCGAGCCCGAGCAATCGATGCTGAAGCACGTGATCCGGCACCCGGCCTATCCAGTCGAGAAGCTAGGCGGATTGCTCTTCGCGTATATGGGCCCGCCCGAGTTCAAGCCCCTGCTGCCACGCTGGGACATCCTGGTCTGGAAGGACGTGTTCCAGAAGATCGAGACCCGGCCGGTCTTGCACTGCAACTGGCTGCAGCCGGAAGAGAACTCCGCCGATACGACTCATCTGTATTATCTGCACGCCCACGTCTTCCGCGTGAAAGGCCAACCGCCCCGCGGCGATGGGCGTGAGTCCGGCATCAAGTCGTTCGGCTTCCAGCCGTTCAAGTGGGGAATCATCAAGAGCTGGATTTTCGAGGACAAGCCGGGCGGGCCTGAGTGGGGCAAGATGGTGGTGTTCCCCAACATGCTTCGCCTGAATAATGCCCTACATTGGCGGGTCCCGATCGACGACGTGAGCACCCGCATCATTCGAGTGGATTTTCGGCCGCTCCACGACGGCGAACAGCCGCGAGCCGAGGACGAAGAGCCGCCATTCAGCTATGAGGCTTCCTGGCTGAACGAGCAGGGCGAGTATCACATGGACACTCAGTCCAGCCAGGACGGCATGGCCTGGGAAACGCAGGGCGCGATCTGGGACCGCACCCGCGAGCACCTGGGCGCGTCCGACACCGGCATCGTGATGCTCCGCGAGATGATCATGGACGCCATCGCGACAGTCCACCGCGGCGAAG
>DASXTD010000281.1:0-2289 GCA_036505655.1 Chloroflexota bacterium | reverse complement strand
AAGTACCGCTGCATGGGGCGGGCCTGGAACAGGTAGTCGGCTCGCCCCAGGTCGATTTCTTTAGTTTGGCCGTGGCGCAGCACGTCCAGCGCAGCCGTCCCCATCGAAAGGCCCAATCCGCGCGCAATGTCCGACGAGCTTCCGGCCGGCACCATCAGCAGGGAAGCGCCGGCCCGAGTGGGCGCGCCGTCCGAGAAGAACCCGTTCACTACCTCGTTGAACGTGCCGTCCCCGCCCACCGCCACGACAGTGTCCACCCCCTGCCGGAGAGCTTGGCGGGTGAAGCTCTCGGCGCTAAGAGGGCCCTGCGTTCCTTCGAATTCGTAGTCGATACCCAGCGCGCGTAGGCGGTTGGCCACCCGGGGCCACAGAGCGCGCCCTCGGCCCGACCCAGCGGCCGGGTTAACCACCACAAACACCGCTGCTGTCACGGCGCTACCTTTCATAAACGGAACTCGGACATCATTGTCGGCTCGGAGGTCGAGCCTTGGTCGCCGAGACCGGCGGCGGGCCCTGCCCGTATCATAGGGCAGCATGGTGTCTTAATCCTCAAGCGGAGGACGCTGATGCTCACCGCCGAGCAGAACGAACGCCTCACCCAGGTCGAAGCGAACACTCCGATGGGCGACCTTCTCCGCCGCTACTGGCACCCCATCGCCGCCGTTGCTGAGCTCGACGACAACCCCTTTCGCACCAAGGAAGTCCGGGTGCTGGGGGAAGATCTGGTCTTATTCCGTACCCGTGGCGGTGACCTCGGCCTCATCGAGAAGCACTGTGCGCATCGCCGCGCCGATCTGGCCTACGGGATGACCGAAGAGGACGGGCTGCGCTGCCAGTACCACGGTTGGAAGTACGGCCTCGATGGGCAATGCATCGAGCAGCCCTTCGAAGAAGTCATGCACCCGGATGGCGCCTTCAGGCAGACCGTGAAGCTGAAGGCCTATCCCATTCAGGAGCAGGCTGGCCTCATCTTTGCTTACCTCGGACCGCAACCAGCGCCGCTCGTCCCCAATTGGGCGCCGCTCACCTGGAATCACGTCGTGCGGGACGTCGCGATCTCAGTCCTTCCTTGCAACTGGCTCCAGTGCCAGGAGAACTCGATGGACCCGGTCCACGTCGAGTGGCTGCACAGCACCTACAGCAAATATGTGAAAGAGATCATGAGCATCAGTGGCGAGCCGGACCGCGCCGGTCTCGCCAATGTGCAGCGCCACGAGAAAATCGGCTTCGATCTGTTCGACTACGGCATCATCAAGCGCCGCGTTTTCAAGGGCTTCACCGAAGACGATGACGACTGGAAAGTCGGCCACCCCATCCTGTTCCCGAACATCCTCCTGGTCGGCAGTCAGTTCGCAGCCACCCTCCAGTTCCGCGTTCCGATCGACGAGAGCCATACGCTCCACATCTCGCTCTACACATTCCGTGCTGCGCCCGGCGCCGCGGCCCCACGCCAGGAGCGCATTCCCTACCGCTACACGCCCCTATACGACGATGACGGCCGCTACGTCGTCGATTACACCTTCAACCAGGATTACTCGGTCTGGATCGGCCAGGGCCCGGTCGCCAGGCGGGAGCTGGAGCGCCTCGGAGAGTCGGATAAAGGCATCGTGCTCTTCCGGCTGCTGCTCGAGCGCGAAATGCAAACCATCGCCCGCGGCGACGATCCCATGAACGTCTTCCGCGACCCAAAAAGCAACGTCTGCCTGGAGCCACCCCTCGAGGCCATCAAGTTCGGCCACGTGCTCCGTTCCGCCCGCTATCAGCCCGCCGAAGCCGGCTACAGCACCGACGCCGCCCTCATCGAGCAAATCCAACGCACCTGGACCGAGGAGCCCGCCGGTGCCGCCCGTTAAATCGAGGACGAGAATGGGACAGTTCTCGGTTCAGTTTGAAGTTGGTGATCTTCAGGGAACCCGTTTCGAGCAAGTCGTGGCACTGGTCGATACCGGCGCGGCCTACCTGTGGCTTCCTAGGGAAGTCCTGGACAGGCTGGGTGTTGCTCCATCTGGAAGCCGCGAGTTCGAGTTGGCGGATGGTCGGGTCATTGAATACGGAATGGCTCAGGTGATGATGCGTTTCCAGGGTGAATCCTGGGCGGTCCCATGCATCATTGGCAATACTGGCGCCGACGCGCTTCTAGGTGCGGTGCCCCTGGAGAACTTTGCACTTGCCATCGACCCTGTGAACCAACGTCTGATCCCGTTGCGGATGCTCTTGAAATGAGCAATATGCTGACCCGTGCCTCCTTCCGTCATTCCCGCGAAAGCGGGAATCTACCCGCTCTGCACA
>DASXTD010000280.1:0-1923 GCA_036505655.1 Chloroflexota bacterium | reverse complement strand
CCGCTCCTTGATCGTGACCCAGCAGGATTCGGCCTGATCGCCCATTGTGGCTCCGCGGCCCGTGACTCCTGACAGATACACGAATCGACCCTCCGCGACTACCCCTTTGGCAAACGTCATGGTCTGCCCATCGACGACCAGTGGATGACTCTGACGCATGAGATCGCCTCCCTCACCAACTTATTGGCCTTGATTGTAAGGAGTGGCGTCGAACACAACGGGAACGCTTCCCTCGAAACGCCATTCGAGAGCCTGGAGATGATGAGCGTGATGGGATAAGTACTACTCACCCGAACAGCAGGAATGACTCAAAACCCACGCTGAGGAGGCCGGCAGCGACCGTATTCATGCCGCTGAAACCGAGTGGGCCGAACTGACGGCCCAGGTCCGCGCCGCCATGGACGCCGGCACTGATCCATCCGATCCCTCGGTCCGCGCGCTGGCCTCTGCCGGCTACCCCTGCCGGACGCCGGCGGGGAGGCGGACACGGGGCTGAGAGATCTGCAACCCGTGGCCGAGCCAGAACTCGCGGCGGCCGGTCATGGCCTGGACGTGGCCGTCCCATTCGAGGTTGTAGGCGGTCACGCCCAGCTTGACCGCGCGCCGCACTCGCTCCTTTGTCTCGTCATCGGTAGCGAACTGGCGAATCGCGTCGATCTGGCGGGAGCCGTGTCCTACGTCCTGCTCGGCGTGGAGGCGATACGTCTCGGCCGCGCGGGGGGAGAAGCCGTAGTGGCCGGTGAGCTCCCGATAGACCTTCGAGGCAACGCCCTCGCCCCCGCCGTGTTGGCTCTCGACGAAAGCCAGCATTGCCACCCCCTCCAGCGCGGAGCGGTGCTCGCAGCACCCGATGAGCATCTCGATACAGGCCAGCGTGCCTGGCGCAGGCTCGGCCTGGTCGGCCTCTTCGCGGGAGATGCCGGCCTCTTCCAGGAACTGGTACATGATGTCCATGTGGCTCTTGGCGCCCGCGAACTCCTCGATGAAGTTCTCGAGCACGATGTCGGACAGCCCGGCGTACCGCTGATCGTTGGTGGCATTGATCGCGATGTAGCCGAAGTAGACCGGATTGGTGCGCACCCGCAGGTAGTGCTGAACTTCGCCGAGCACGATCTGCTCCGGCGTCCACCGATGGTCCAAGATGCCCGCGAACCAGGGGTGCTCCAACATGGGCACTTCGTTCGCATAGGTCCAGAGCTCGTCGATAAAGGGATCGTCGGGCATGTTGCCTCCCCACCCACTAAGCTGGCACTGGCTCCTTGAAGAGGGGGCCGACCTCGCCCGCGGGCTGGCCGTAGGTGCGACGCAGGAATTGGACGGCTTCCTTAAATGCATCCTCGGCCGCCTCGGGCTGATACTGGGCGCCTGGCATCGTAAAGACGTGCTCGCAACCGGAATACGTCTTCAGTTGGAAGGTCTTTCCCTGGGCATTCAGCTCCTTGGCCAGCCCGAACACCTTGTCGATCGAAACCGCTGGGTCCGACACGCCATGCAGGATGATTATGGGGACATTGATCTTGGGGGAGTCTTCGTTGACCGCGCCGTGGAAGAGCACGCCGGAGGTGAAGCCCGCGAAACGGGCCAAACCCATGTAGGTTAGCCCGCCGCCTCGGCAGTAGCCGGACAGCGCGATTTCCCTTGGATCTACATCGGGCTGGGACTTGATGTAGTTGAATGCGGCTTCGATAGTCGGCATCACTTCAGGGTTCTCGGGATCGCGATTGGTCATGTAGTTGACGGCCAGACTGACGATGCCTTCTTTGGCATAGTGCTCGCCGATCTGCCAGAACGGATCGGTAGGGCCATTGCGGCCGTGCAGCATGACGACAGCTGGGTAGTGCCCGGCGTCGGCCGGACGCGAGATCCGAGCCTGGATCTCCTCAGCGGCTTGGAAACGGATTTCTTCGGTCTTCACCTGGTGCA
>DASXTD010000279.1:0-4606 GCA_036505655.1 Chloroflexota bacterium | reverse complement strand
ACGGTGCGAGGATCCGGGTCGGTGAAAAGGCTGTGAATGCAGTAACCATGGGGTTCCTCCAATAGGACCTATCAGCCGAGCGATAGCGGGGCTCACTGGGCACCGGTCGCGAGTTGGCCGCGGTGAAGCCCTGCAGAAGCTCCCCTTCAAGCCATTCATCGAATTTGGTGCTCATGGTTCCGCCTCTCTCCGTGCTGCTATTAATGAGAACCCCCCAGCCCGCAAAAGTATCCATTCAAAATACAAACTCATTTCAATTCCTGGCGCAGACGCTGCTTGGCGGCTGCCAAGCAGCGCCTCCGGAAGGAACTGAAATGAATTTGTTTTGTGAATGGATACTTTTACGACCTCGGGGGTTCTCATTAGTAGCAGCACCGAGAGAGGCGGAACCATGAGCACCAAATTCGATGAATGGCTGAACGAGGAGCTTTCGCAGGGCTTCACTGTAGCCAACTCGCGACCGGTGCCCAGTGAGCCCCGCTATCGCTCGGCTGATAGGTCCTATTGGAGGAACCCCATGGTTACCGCGTTCACAGCCTTTTCGCCGACCCGGATTCTCGCGCCGTTACTTGCGGCCGGCCTCATCGTAGGGGGCAGCACAGCGGCATTCGCAGCTACTGGAAGCACTCCTGCAGCTCTTACTCAACAAGTATCGGCAGCCGTCGATACCTGCAAGGCTAACCTCGCCACCGGCGAGCATGGCATCGGGGATTGCGTCAGCGACTTCGTCCAGGCGCGTCACAACGCATCCGCGACCGTCGGCAACGACGTCAACCACGGGAAACCGAACAACAATGCCGATGTAAAGGGCAACGCATCCGACAAGAACAATCGGCCCGCCAACGCGAACGACAAGGATGTCCCGTCCACGCAGACCAACCACGGCTCGGTTGTCTCCGCGGTAGCTCGCCAGGGTGAAGACCACGGCGACAAGACATCTTCCGCGGCGCAGTCCGGAGTCTCAGGCGAGCAGCATGGAAACGCGGTTTCCAACGTCGCTCGCCAGGGCGAAGAGCACGGCGATGCCGTTTCAGCTGCTGCTGGCGGCCAGACAACTTCCACCTCCGGCGGAACGAGCGAAAGCTCGACGGTTTCGTCGGCCGCACGGTCCAGCAGCACCTCCGGTGAAGCGCACGGTGACGCGGTTTCAGCCGCTGCCCGCAACGCGCACTAAATCACCAGGATGAGCGTTCGGTAATTACTCCTAAGCGCTTCCACTCAATAGAAAAGGGCCACCAGCACAAGCTGGTGGCCCTTTTATGTCTACTGCTTCACAGGCCGGTGTGTCGCGTACTCTCACCATTCAGGTCCCGGCCTGAACCCAACGGCGCCCTTCGAGGCCCAGGCCGTCGGCGCCTCCAGGTTTCATTCAAGACGGCGCATCCGCGGCACCGCCGCCAGCACCGCTAAGGCCGCGATTACCAGCGAGCCCCCCATCAGGGCCACCGCAAATGGAGCCCCGGCCACCTGGGCGATGCTCCCCATGAGCATGCTGCCCAATGGAATGAATCCACGGTCGGTCTGGTGGATCCCCAAGACCCGGCCGCGATATTCGCTGGGCACGATGAGCTGCACCAGTGTGGAATTGGTCGTGGCATAGATCTGGAAAGAGCATCCCACCAGGAACAGTACGAGCCCGGACACGATTGGCCAGGGACTGAGCGCGAAGGCTGCGATAAGCGAGCCATACGCCATCAGGCCGAGCAGCATGGCTCGGCCTTTGCCGGAGAAATCGCCGAAGGCTGTCATGACAAATGCGCCTACCAATGACCCGGTTGCGGCGGCGGTCGTCAGCAGCCCCAGCCCCTGGGGGCCTACCTGGAGGACGTCTCTCGCAAAGACGGGCATCATGCTCTGGTAGGGTTGGCCTAGGATGAACGGCCCGATTCCTAGCAGGAGGAGCATCAAGACCACGGGTTGCCGGCGCACATACCGAATGCCCTCTACAAAGCTCCCCCAGGCTGAGAGCATGGCGGCCGCGGCTCGGGGCGGTACCCGCATCAGGATCAGCATCAGTACGCATACCGCGAGGCTGGCGGCATTGATCCACAGGACGAAGGCCGACCCGATAATTGCGATCAGGATGCCCGCGATAGCCGGACCCACCATGCGCGTTGAGTTGAAGACCGCCGAGTGCAGTACCACCGCGTTCGGGATCTCGCTGCGCGGCACCAGATCACCGATGACACTACCGCGCGCGGGCCCAAAGAAGGCACCCACACTTCCTCTCACGATGAGCAGCACGAACAAAACCGGGAGATCGAGCGAACCCGCGGTGGCCAGCCCTGCCAGCACGATCGTGCACACCAGGTTTCCTAGCTGAGTCCAGATCATGAGGGTGCGCCGGTCCACACGATCCGCGATGACGCCACCCACTAGAGAAAAGAAGATGTTCGGCAGGCCTCGAGCTAGTTGGGTCGTGCCGAGCGCCAGAGGCGACCCGGTCTGGACGTATACCAGCCAATTGATGGCGATGTTGTCCATCCATTCGCCGGTTTGAGAGGTCATTAGACCTATCCAGAGGTAGCGCCAATCCCGGTAGCGCAGTGAGCTGACGAAGCGCGTGGCCCCCTGCACGGGGGGCGCGGATATCTCAGGCTTCGCCACTCTCGGTTTACCTCTGCCTTCGAGCCCGGGGCCTAACCCGGATGGAGAAACTTATACCCCGACCGGAGCGAAGGCCGTGGCCTTGACCACCTCGCGGGTGGCTTCGATCCAGTTCGCTTCCTTGGGCAGATTCACGATCGCCGAGCGGACTCGATAGAGCTCGGGGTCATCGACGCACGGCGGAGTGACGCCTTCGTCGCGTAGCGCCCTGGCCGCGGCGATCAAGCGCCGCCGAACCCGCACGATCATCCCATCCGTGGTGCCCAGGTGCTCGTGGCCGCGATCCATGATCGGGCCCATGCTCTCGGTGGCCATCTTGTCCTGGAGGGGGATGCTGGAGAGGCCCGAAAAATTGACGGCTCTTTGCATCTCGCGGTCGATCATGTAGTCGTTGCTTCGATTGGCAGCCGTCTGCCATTGCTCCTTCCAAGCACTCCCGTTGGGGAGGTACTCACCCGGGCGGGACTGCGGCGTCTCATCCGGCAGGCGCTCGCTGGCCTTCCAGCGGACCGCCCAGTGCGCCACATGCTCGTCATCGATGGGGACCCACAAATGGCTCGGCACCACCCCGCGCTCGCGGGGCGTGCCTACCGTGATCATCGAAAAGCTAGGGAATAGAAACTGAATGATCCGCCAGTTGTACTCACCCGGCTCACCCTCCCGCCGCACGCCGTACATGGCGCCGTAGGGTGTCTCAGTAACCTCAAGGTGGATCGCGCGCTTGTAATACTGAGTCGCTGAGCCGGCCTCGGGTCGGAAGTCAAGCTGGCTGTGCAGGAAGGGGACATGGGCGTTGTCGATGTCGCCCTCTAGCGCCTGCAGCCAGTTGCACTCCCGGAGGGTTCTCCCCACGGCGTAGTGCCCTTCGGGAACCTGGGTCCACTCCAGGTCTGGCATGGGCGGCGGCTCGCTCCGTGGGCCCAGGTAAGCCCAGACGACGCCATTTACCTCTCGGCATGGATAGGCCGAGTGGTGGATCTTGTCTTTGAACTCGGTCTCAGGCGGCTCGTTAGGCATGTCGACACAGCGCCCGCTGACGTCGTACTTCCAGCCGTGGTACACGCAGCGGAGGCCGTCTTCTTCATTACGACCGAAGAACAGGGACGCCCCGCGATGTGAGCAGTTGTTGGCCAGGAGTCCGACCTGGCCGCTGGTCGCCCGAAACGCAATCAGGTCCTCGCCGAGGATCCGGGTCCGCCTGGGTGCTCCGTCCTTTTCGGGTAGCTCGGTCGACATCAGGGCCGGCAGCCAGTACTGACGAAACAGGTTTCCCATCGGCGTGCCCGGCCCGACCTGGGTCAGGAGCTCGTTGTCTTCGTTGGAAAGCATTGCTACACGCCGGCCGGGGCGCGGCCGGTGGCGGGACGAGCGGGACGGCGGGACTTGAGGTCCTCCTCGTAGGCCCACTTCTCGATGTCGCCGAAACCGTTGTCCTCGTTCCATTTCATCGCGTGAATGACCTGGCCGTTGGTGCCCTCGGAATCCTGCTCCGCGAGGTGCAGCGCCACTGGAACCACGTGGCTGGGATTGGCGCGCAGCGGCATGTAGATTTCTGCTCCCGGGGAGGTGCGCAGGCGGCGCTGGCGCTGAACTTCCTCCTGCTCATCGGAGCCGGTCGTGCGGGTGTGGTAGGGCAGGATGACGTTAGCGGCGATGTTGTAGGGCTTCAGCTCGTGCGCGAGGTACAGCATCATGGTGACCAGCCCGGCCTTAGCCGACTGGTAGGGCATTTCGCGGCCATCGGCGCGGCTCCCGTTGAAGCCGCTCGACGCGACGCTCATGATGCTGCCGCTCTTCCTTTCCAACATCGGCTTGGTGAACTGCTTGAAGACCCGCAGGTTCCCGAACACGTGAGTGTCGAACATCTTCTGCCAGTCGCCGACCTCGGTCTCCAGCGTGGTCTTGCTGCCATCCAGGAAGAGGTCGCGGGTCCGCGTGCCGGCGTTGGCGACGACGACGTCGATGGTGCCGAAGCGTTCGATGGCCGCGTCATACATGC
>DASXTD010000278.1:0-2019 GCA_036505655.1 Chloroflexota bacterium | reverse complement strand
CGCAATGCCCCACGGTGTGTAGGTCTCGGTAAGGGCGCGGTGAAGGTATGCTGAGTGGATCCCATCCACACCGCCCTCCAGTCCCTGGAGATAGTTGCACTCCTCGAGGATCTTGGACGCCACACGCTGCGACTCGGGGACACGCGTCCATTGGAAATCAGGGAAGGGCGGAATGTCCGATGCTGAACCCATGTAGGTCCAGATCACTCCGCCAGCTTCACGCACCGGATAGGCTGTCTGGCGGATCTTGTCCTTGAAGTTGCTACCGGCCGGCTCGGCAGGCTGATCCAGGCACCGACCCTCGACGTCGTATTTCCAGCCATGGTAGAGACAGCGGAGGCCGCATTCCTCGTTGCGAGCCAAGGCTAGCGACGCTCCTCGATGCGCGCAGAATTCATCGACCAACCCGACCTTACCGTTTGAATCTCTGAACGCGACCAGGCGCTCGCCCAGGAGCCGCACCCGCACCGGGGTGCCGTCGGGCTCGACGACCTCGTCGGCTTGCAAGGCCGGAATCCAGTGGCGGCGAAAGAGCTCCCCGGCGGGCGTTCCGCGATCAGTTCGAGTCAACAGCTGGTTTTCTTCGTGGCTCAGCATGGTGGGCTATCTCCAAGATCGGGCCGCGCATCGAGCGGCCGCTCGAGTTTAGCCCGCACCGCCGACGCCGGCCAGATGAGGCTGGCCATCAGTTAGGTTGCGCTGGCGACCTGCGTACGGGTCCACCGCTGCCGCATCAATGCGATGCTGGCGTCCAGGTGCGTATCGATGATGGGATGCGATGGGTCGCGCTCCACTGCCAATGGGTCCAGACCCTGCTGCACGCGCTCGATCTGCTCCAGCAGCACTTTCCGCAAGAGCACCACCCCCTGATCCGAAGACCCCAGCCGCTCTCGTGTGCGGTCGGCCATCGGGCCCTGGGTCTCCCACGCGGCCGCATCCTGGTTGGCCACGGTGTCGAAATGGAAGCGAGTGAAGGGATGCGATTGGTCCTGCGGCTCCTTGAATGGCGGCAGGTATTTGATCTCCGGTTCATCGTCCTGGATGAGACTTCCATCCGGACTGGGAACGAAGTAGGGCTCGTAGATCCTCATGTGCGTGTCATCGATCGGCACACGAATCTCGCTGCTATTTTGAACCCGCAGGATCGAGGGGAAAAGGATCGGGTGCTCGTCCACCTGACCGCTTTTGAACGTCCGCCGCTTCATGATCCCATGCGGATACTCCCAGAATTCGGTGGCCGCGATCTCATCGATGAAACCACGGGTGGTGCCGGGCCGCGGTCCGCGCCCCCGCGCCATGACCTCCTGGTGCAGGATCTGGGCATGGGCGGGGTCCACCGAGTTCTCCGTGGCCTGGAACCAGTTGCAGTCGATCACCGGCTGTATCTCGAGGGTCCGGCAGCCATCCTGGCGGAACCACACGTCGTAGTGAGGGATCACCGGCGCGGGCAGAGGCCCCAGATAAGCCCAGTACAGTCCCATGAGCTTCTGGACCGGGTAGGCCCGGTGCTTCACGGTCAAATAGAGCTTGCTGTCCGCCGGCTCGGCTGGTGTCTCCAAGCAATTGCCCTCGATGTCGTAGAGCCAGCCATGGTAGGCGCAGGCGATGCCCCGCTCCTCTACCCGACCGTAGAGCAGCGAAGCGCCTCGGTGGGGGCAGTGATCCGCCACCAGGCCAACCCGGCCGCTCTTGTCCCGAAACAACACCAGGTCTTCACCGAGCAGCCGCACGAACTTGGTGGGGTGCTCGTCGGTCAGCTCGCGTGCCACCGCCATGGGGTACCAATATCGCCGCAGGAACTCCCCGCCCGGCGTGCCCGGACCAACCCGCATCAATCGTTCGTTTTCTTCAGCGGTCAGCACGCCTCGCTCCCTCCATTACGGCCTTTTGTCGGTGCGTGCCTCGATAGTGGCACCCGAGGCGCCCCCCTCCACTTCCTGTCGCGCACGTTTCCCGAACCCGGCGAACTATATCGTACTCACACGTTACGTAGTCGTCAACAATCGCTATTGTGTACCG
>DASXTD010000277.1:0-3659 GCA_036505655.1 Chloroflexota bacterium | reverse complement strand
GATCATTTCGCCGCTCTCCCAATGGGGACCGGCCGTCGACGGCTCGATTCAGAAATATCCTTACGACCCGCGTCTCAGCGAGCGGTCGATGAACGACGCCGGCTTTGTGAAGAACCCCGACGGCTTTTACGCCAATGCTCGGGGCCGCTTCTCACCGGAGCTCAAGACCACCGTGGACCGCGAAGACGAGGGGTCCGTCATGGCGAGTGGCCTCAAGCGGGCCGGGTTCGACATTAACTTCGCTGTCCTTCCGGCTGCCCTCTCCATCGATCCCGAAGCTCGCGTGACCTTCCCCGCTATGTTCACGAGCATCACCTCTCAGGGGGAGGGCAGTCTGCCCGGGTTTACAACAGCGCAGATCCCCAAGGCTGATAACAACTGGCGGACGGGCAACAATCGGGGCGGCTGGTCTAGTCCCGAGTACGATCGTCTGATGGAGGCGTTCACCAGCACCCTCGATCCGAAAGAACGGGCCACCGAAGTGGCTCAGATGATGAAGATCTTCACCGATGAGCTGCCCGCCATCTCACTTCTGTTCCTGGCCCAGCCTTACGCTTACGCTTCCGCCCTCCACGGGGTGCTCCCAGTCGCTCCAGAGGGCGATATTACCTGGAACCTCCACGAGTGGGAGTACCGCTAATAAGCGAAGCGGGATCGGGTACCGATCTGGAGGGAACGGTAGTCAAGGCCGTAGACAGAAAGGAGTCAGGCTGTGCGGGGATCGACCACGGTTTACGTTGTGCTCGGCTTTGCGCTCATCACCGCTTGCACGCCCCAAGCCTCGCAGACTACTTCGCAGTCTGCGAGTATTGCGCCTCAAGCCAAAAAACAGATCACCGCGTCGATCTTCAGCCAGCCGGCTGCGCTGCACGTTGAGGTCACCAACCCGACGCCCAGCTCCGGGAGCAACCCGGGGGCGGCCGAGTTGTACACACTCGTCAATGCCGGCCTCACTCATTTCGATACCGAGAGCGTGCGTCAGCCCTGGTTCGCGGAGGCGGTGCCTTCGGCAGAAAACGGGCTCTGGAAGGTGGCGCCCGATGGGCGCATGGAAACCACCTGGAAGATCAAACCCGGGATTAAGTGGCACGATGGCGCGCCGTACACGTCCGATGATATGCGCTTCACGTTGGAGATCTATCGCGACAAGGAAGTGGGGACGGTGAGTATTCCCTTTCTCCCGCTGATCGATGGGTACGAAACCCCCGACCCCCAAACCCTCGTCCTGCGGTGGCAAAAGCCATTCATAGATGCGGACGGTCTATTTAGCCCAGGCTCCTCAGGGGGAACCATCGGGCGTATCCCGACCCTGTGGATCTTTCCCCGGCACCTCCTCGAGCAGCCTTACCAGGACAACAAGGCCAATTTCCTCAGCCTGCCGTATTGGCGGGAAGGCTTCATTGGGGCGGGGCCTTTCAAGATGGTTGAGTGGGTGGACGGAGCACACGCAGTGCTCGCGGCCAATGATCAATACGCTCTGGGCCGCCCACACATCGACCTACTCACGGTCCAGTTCTTCAGCGATAAGAGCGCTATCAAGGCCGGACTGCTGGCTGGCGCAGTGCAGGTCCATATGGGACGGGGTTTCGCGGTGGAGGACGTGCTCGATATCCAGAGCACAACGCAGGAAGTAAAGGTCCAGCTGGGTGGCGCCCTGATGGGGGTGCTCCCCGTCTATCCGCAAGCGATCAATCCGGATCCGCCGATCGTCGGCAATGTCCAGTTCCGACGGGCGATGCTCATGGCGATCGATCGCCAAGAAATGACCGATCAGCTCAACAATGGGCTGGGCCCGGTTGCCCACTCCTGGGTTCAGGCCGACCAACCAGAAGGCCGTGCAGTCGAGCCCAGCATCGTGAAGTACCCATACGATCCGCGGGCTGCGGCGCAGATGCTCCAGGACCTGGGTTACACGAAGGGGTCGGATGGCTTCTTCCATTCATCTGACGGGACCAAGCTATCTGTGGGCCTGCTCACGCACGAACAAAACTCATTCCACGTGCCCGGCTCTTTATCCGTCCAGACCTACTGGCAGCGGCTAGGGGTCGACGTGCAGTTGTACGTCCTGCCTGCGGCACAGGCCACCGATCTGAAAACGCGCGCGTTGTACCCGTCGTTCATCCTGCTGAGCAAGGGAGCGATCGCGAGCCCGGATGGCTATTTCAACCGGGCGGCCATTCCGACCGCCGACAACAACTATGCGGGGGGTAATGCCGGCCGGTTTGGCTCGACCGAGCTCGACGTCTTGATTGAGCGGTATTTGCGCACGATTCCATTTCAGGAGCGGGTGAATACGTTGGGTGAGATGGTCCACATGCAAACGGATCAGGCGACCATCATGCCGCTCTTTTTCCAGGGCGCTGCCTACGTGGTTGGCTCAACGAAGCTGAAGAACGCACTAGCCAGCTTCGTCTGGAACGCCGACCAGTGGGACCTAGACTAGCGAGGGGAAACACCATGCACGTGCGCGCCCTTCAGGTTCTCGTGGCCATCGGAACACTAGCAATTGCGGCGTTTCCCGTAGGGGTCAGCCAGGCCGCTGACCCCATCACCATCGCGGTCGGCCTCCAGAGCGCGGACATGGCCATCCAAGACGTACGAGTCGTGCCCAACGTCGTGCATATACGAGTTGGGGATACCGTGACCTGGGAAGCCCGCTCGCACCTACCGGCGGTGATCGGCTTTCTGTCTGGGGAGCCACGAATGGGCGCCGGTGCCACAATCCGATGGCACGTCGGTACTGACGCGCCGGCCTTTTCTCATCTCCCCGCAGGGCGGTGACACGTTCGATGGGACCGCCATGGCCTATGCGGGCGGCGCGAACCAGCCCGGCAGCAGCTACACACTCCGCTTCACTCAACCGGGGACCTACGAGTACTTCTGCCTCTTCCACTACGATCTCGGGATGATCGGCACGGTTACCGTCCTGCCCTAAGCGGAGCGGGTTGACCCTGCTCCTACGGCTCGGGTTAGTCGAATAAGGCGAGGTCGATCGCCTGCCCCATTCGCAGGTAGCCGAGATCGCTGGGATGGAGATGGTCGCCGCAGTCGTACTCGGGGAGCATCTGGGTGGGGTTGCCCGGGTCGCGGAGCGCTTCCTCGAAGTCAATGACTGCGTCGAAAACCCCACTGGTGCGAATCCAGGCATTGACGGCCTGACGCTTGGCTTCTCCTTCTGGGGTGTAGAAGCCGGGGTTGAACGTCTCGTTCTCGAACGTCAAAAGAGTCCCCCCGAACATCTTCAAGCCGTGGGCCCGTCCGCGCAGAGCTAGCTGGTGGAGGCCCGCGATCATCTCTTCGGCTGTGACGACCTCGTCGGCCTTCTGCTGCCGATTCCGGATGTCATTGATGCCAAGCATCACGATCACGTGGGTGGCACCTGGCTGGGCTAGGACGTCGCGGTCGAAGCGACGGAGGCCGCTATCACCCCTCACGTCGTGGAGGATGCGATTCCCGCCGATGCCCTGGTTCATGACGCCCAGCAACGGTCCTCCTCGCGCCACGAGTCGGCGAGCCAGCTCGTCAGGCCAGCGATAGTTCGCGTCGAGCTTGGACAGGTTGCCGTCCGTCAACGAGTCCCCCAAGGCAACGATGCCACCGACCTCGCCAGTGGTCAGCACATCAATCCCGCTCAAGAAGAAGACCGATTCAGTCGTTTG
>DASXTD010000276.1:0-6105 GCA_036505655.1 Chloroflexota bacterium | reverse complement strand
AGGAGAAGCTGGTCGAGCGCGGAATCATCGCCGAGGGGCCTCGCGCTAGCGCAGCCGGCTTGGAAGATGGTGAGGACGAAGAAGAAGAGGAAGAGGATATCGACTTCGACTTCGCTCCAGAGCCGGACCGCGAGCCAGAGCAGCGGAGAGAACGCCGCCCTCGAGCCTCCCGCGGCCGCGGTGACGCGATAGACAACGAGGACTAGGGAGAAACAGGGACATGCGACATCGACTGGGACACCGAATGCTGGGCCGCCCTTCCGGGCATCGGACTGCGCTGCTTCGCAACCAGGCGACGGACCTGTTCCGCTATGAGCGAATCCGAACGACCGAGCCCAAAGCCAAAGAGCTCAAAGCTTTTGCCGAAAAGCTCATTACTCTGGCCAAGCGGGGTGACCTGCACGCTCGCCGTCAGGTCATCTCCCACCTTTACGACGTTCAGATTGCCCACAAGCTGGTGGATGAGTTGGCTCCGCGACTGAGCGATCGCTCGGGC
The DNA here is from genome assembly GCA_036505655.1 of Chloroflexota bacterium. Lineage (GTDB taxonomy): Bacteria > Chloroflexota > UBA6077 > UBA6077 > SHYK01 > DASXTD01. Next base: position 5,609 of record DASXTD010000276.1, on the reverse strand, counting down.
GGGTATATTCGCTTGTTCCACCTCGGGCCGCGCCGTGGGGACAGCGCCCCCATGGCGCAGCTCGAGCTCGTCCTGTGATCTCGCTGTCGGCTGTCCCCCCTTGTCGTGGCGCGTCATCCGTCTGGACCTCGCTTACGAAGGTACAGACTTCCATGGATTTGCGCCCCAGCCGGGTTTGCGGACGGTGGCTGGCGAGCTCGCGCTGGTGCTGCGCCGGGTGACGGGCGAAGACGTCCCAGTGACCGCGGCCGGGCGCACGGACGCTGGGGTGCACGCGATGGGCCAGGTAGTGAGCTTCCAGACCCAGTCCAGCATAGGCCTTCCTGAGTTGAAGGGCGCGCTGAATGCTCTCACCGGGCCGGATCTGTTGGTGCATGGAATCAGCGACGCTGATTCGAGTTTCGACGCACGCCGCTCGGCGCTAAGTCGCTCCTACGAATATCGAGTGTGGAATGCACCGCAGCCCGACCTGTGGGAGCGCAGACGCACGACGCACGTAGTTGAGTCACTCGATGTCGCGGCTATGTGCGCTGCCTGCGACCTCTTAGTAGGTCGCCACGATTTCCGAGCGTTCTACACACACCAGGCTCAAGACGACTTGGCTAAGAACACCGTGTGTAGCGTCTGTGAGGCGCGGTGGGAGCGTGATCCGCAGGAGCCGCGGCTAGTGCGGTTTTCTATTGAGGCGGACGCCTTCCTCCGCTACATGGTGCGGACCATCGTGGGTTCCTCGCTCCTGGTCGGATCGGGTAGACTTGCCCCGGAGGCACTCGGCGAAATGTTGCAGCATCGAGAGCGCACCCAGGCCGGACCCACGGCCCCGGCCCACGGCCTGGCATTGCTCTCCGTACGATATCCAGAGGATTAAGAATGGAACGAAGCTACACGCCGAAGGCTAGCGAGATCAAACGAGCCTGGCACCTCATCGATGCTACGGGCCAACCGCTGGGGCGCGTGGCGACCCGCGTGGCAACATTGCTACGGGGCAAACACAAGCCGATGTTTGCTCCCCACATGGACGTGGGCGACTACGTGGTCGTTATTAATGCTGCGCAGGTGGCGATCACGGGCAAGGGCAAGCCGCTCGACAAGATGTACTATCACCACTCCGGCTATCCGGGCGGCCTGCGCTCGATGAATTTGCAGAAGACCCTGGTGAAGTTTCCAGAGCGGGTACTCGAGCGGGCGGTGCGAGGGATGCTTCCCAAGAATTCGCTGGGGCGCGCCGTCTACCGAAAGCTTCACGTTTACGCTGGCGCGCAGCATCCGCATCAGGCACAGTTCCATGTGGCAAATGAAGCGCAGCGATTACCGGAGCCACTTGGGGTGCCATCATCTGAGCTCACGCCCGAGAATGAGGCGTCAAATGAAGCGCAGCGATTAGCGGAGCCGCCTCGGGTGCCATCATCTGAGCTCACGCCCGAGAATGAAGCGCAGCGATTAGCGGAGCCACCTCGGGTGCCATCGTCCGAGGTCGCGCCCGAGAATGAGCCGTCAAATGAGGAGTCGAAGGCATGAGCCGAGCTGGTCGAGGGCTATCCGGATCGACGGGCATCGGTGGGCGCAAGACCGCATCGGCGCGCGTCCTGCTGCAACCGGGCACCGGCACGATCATCGTCAATGGTCTGCCGATGGAAGAACGGTTCGGGCGACTCACCTGGCAGGCACTGATCACGCTCCCGCTACGAGTCACTAATACCAACCGCGCCTACAACGCGCTGGTGAAGGTGTCCGGTGGTGGCTCGACAGGCCAGGCCGGTGCCATCGCGCACGGAATCGCTCGGGCGCTGGTGAAGCTCGATGAAACGCATCGAGCGGTTCTCCGTCAGAATGGCCTGATGACCCGAGATCCCCGGGTCAAAGAGCGCAAGAAGCCAGGCCTCAAACGCGCTCGGAAGGCCCCACAGTACACCAAGCGGTAACGGGCAGGGCCCGTTGCCGGTCGGGCAACCGTCTCGCCTTCGGTCTCCCAGTTATCTCGCCCCGCTGGTAGCGATCGGAATTTGCTCCTGCCGCTAGGGGCGGAGCAGGCTCCAATAGAGGATCGCGCCGCTCAGCAGGACAAAAACGGCCACTGCGGAGGCGAGCGCACGATCCCCGAGCAAGAGCTCCTCCGGACTGCCTCCCAGGCCACGCACCTTGGTCAGATACAGATACCGGAACATCCCATAGAGTACGACTGGAATCGTGATCATCATGAGGTTGTTCTTGGGCTGAAACTCCCCCAGGAACGTGTACAGGGAATAGGCCATGATGCTGGCTGCCGATACCATCATCATGAGCTGATCGAGAAACTCGACCGTGTAGCCCTCTAGAGCTGGTCGATGTGCTGTCGCCAGGTTCCGCAGATTTAGCACCTCGGAGCGGCGTTTTCCCAGCGCAATGAGTAGTGACCCCAGGATTGCGCAGGCGTACAGCCAGGGCGAAACGCCCACGTTGACGGCTACCGCGCCGGCCACGACGCGGACGACGAACCCCGCCGAAATGCCGAATAGATCGATCAACACGATGTGTTTCCACCAAAGCGAATAACTGACACTGATGGCCAGGTAAAGCGCGCAGGTCGCTAGGAAAGTCCGCCCCAGCTGGGCCCCTATCAGCGCCGCCAGCAATCCCAGTAGAACCATGGCCCCTACTCCCGCGCTGACGGGGAGCGCGCGGGCAGCCAAGGGGCGCGCCTGCTTCACCGGGTGCAGGCGATCGGCTTCCAGATCGCGCAGATCGTTGAAGACGTACCCGGCGCTCGACAGGCAGCAGAAACTCAGGAATGCCAGGGCAGCCCGAGCGAGAGCCTCTGGTTCGGTAAGACGCAGCGAGTAGAGGAGCGGCAGCAGCAGCGCGCCGTTCTTGAGCCACTGCTTAGGGCGCAGCTCCACAAGCAGGGCAGCGGGAGAAAGGCTAGCGGTGGCTGGGGCGGCTAGGTCCTGCTCTGGGGCCCGTACCAAACGCTGCGAAATGGTGATGAGCCTCCCTTTGGTGGCGCGGTGACAAGCGGGGAGTGGGAGGGCGAGGCCGCCCAGCTATACTTCTGGCTGATGGCTGCCAGAGACGCCCGAATTCGCCTGGATGAGTGGCTCGTGCGCCATGGGAACGCTTCCAGTCGCGAGCAGGCGCGAGCCCTCGTACTTGCGGGAAGGGTTCATCTCGCCGGAAGTATACAGCCCAAACCGGGCCTTCGAATCCCGGAGAGCACGCCCGTTAGTGTGGACGAGGGACCCCGCTTTGCCAGCCGTGGGGGACTCAAGCTCGCGCACGCCCTGGAACGCTTCGACCTCGACGTGCGGGGGCGAATCTGCGCAGACCTGGGTGCGTCCACGGGAGGATTCACCGATTGCTTGCTCCAGCAAGGCGCCGAGCGAGTCTACGCGGTTGATGTGGGCTACGGCCAGTTGGACTGGCGCCTGCGGCAGGATCCACGCGTGGTGGTGATGGAGCGCACAAATGCGCGCTATCTCGAACCGCTCCCGGAACCGATCGATCTGGTGACGATCGATGTGGCGTTCATTTCGTTGAGACTAGTCCTTCCGCCAGCTCGACGCATCTTGCGACCGTCGGGCGAAATCGTCGCTCTAGTGAAGCCCCAGTTCGAAGCGGGAAAGGGGCAAGTGGGCAAGGGAGGTGTGGTGCGGGATCCGGCCATCCATCGAGAGGTGCTGATTTCCATCGCCGACTGGCTGGCTCGAGAAGGCTACGCGCTCTGCGATCTGACTGCTTCACCGCTCCTGGGCCCAGCCGGGAACGTCGAGTTTTTGGCGCATATCGAGATAGGGATCATGGATCATGGATCAGGGAGCGGGAGCGGTCAGTCCGAGGAGAGTACGGGAGCCGCTATCCCTGAAGCTCAAGCCCTCATGGTCGAGCGCGCACTCGACGAAGCCCAGCAGCTGCGCGACCACTGACGATGGCGGGAACCGCCGCGCTCATTTATCAGTCGGCGGTGCAGGGCGCCCTGGAGCTGGTCGAGCGGTCGGCCCAATCGTTGGCGGAGCTGGGACTGGAATCGGTCCTCCTGCCCGTCCAAACGCTGGACGGAGAATCTCTCCCAGCTGGGTTGAGCATCGGAGTAACGTTTGGAGGCGATGGCACGATCCTGCGAGCGGCGCGCTGGCTTGCCGGGTCGGGTACTCCGATCGTGGGCGTGCAAATGGGGCGTCTCGGCTTCCTGGCGGAGATCCAGCCGAGTGAGCTGCCCGGTGGCCTCGCTCGGTACGTTCGGGGGGACTGCTGGCTCGACCACAGAGCCATGGTGCGCGCGCAACGGGTCGACCCTTCTGGCCGGCCCCAGGGCAACGACTTCGTTGGACTCAACGAGATCGTCTTAGGACGGGGCGCTTCTGCACGGACGGTGACAGTTGATGTCTCGCTCCAGGGCCAGCTCTTGCAGCGCTTCTACTGCGACGGCTTGATCGTGGCTACGGCTACCGGGTCTACGGCGCATTCGCTGGCCGCTGGGGGGCCCGTGGTCGCGCCGGACTCGCGCGCGCTCGTGCTCACGCCGATCTGCCCCCATATCGCGGCCTTGCATGCGGTGGTGCTGCCCGGCGATCCGCCTTTTCAGCTCCGGTTGTGGTCGCCTGAGCCAGGTTTGCTCACTCTTGACGGCCAGGTAGAAGAAAGCGTCGAGGATGGGACAACGGTCGAGGTGGCCGTGAGCGAACAAGAGACCGTTTTCGCTCGGCGAGGCACGCCGGCCGAGCTGTACCGCCGCATCCTGGCCAAACTGGCTCGGGAGGATGTGTGACCGCAGTTCGTGGCGGTGGGCCAACTGGGCAGTTAATCGAGATTACCGTGGCCGACTTCGCGATTATCAAACAGCTGCGCGTGCGCTGGGCGCCTGGCTTGTGCGTACTTACCGGTGAGACAGGCGCCGGGAAGTCGCTCTTGATCGATGCGGTCAGCGCGACGCTCGGCCGCCGGGCTGAGGCCGAATGGGTCCGCACCGGAGCTGCGCGCGCCTGGGTGGAAGCGATCTTCACTGGTCTCGATGCGATGCCAGGTCTTGTTAAAGCCCTGGATGAGATGGGCTGCCCGTCGGATGACGGGATTCTGGTGCTGGGTCGCGACTTGCAGGCTGGCCGAAGCACCAGCCGCGTGAATGGGCGGACGGTACCCAGTAGCTTCGTGTCCGGCCTCGCCGAAACACTGATCGACATCCACTCGCAGGGCGACCACGTGGCACTCGCGCGGCCTGCCCAACAGCTGGATCTGCTCGATCGATATAGCGGTCTGGAGCATCAACGATCCCTGGTGGCGACCGCTGCGCGGAATCTGGCTGCCGCTCGGCGGGAGTTAGAAGAGCTCCAATCTCGCGAACGTGAGGCCGAGCGGGAAGCGCTCCTACTGCGTCATGAGCTGGCCGATATTGAGTCAGCAGGGCTGCGACCCGATGAAGAAGAGGAGCTGACGGCTGCGCGCCTGCGCGGAAAGAACGCATTGCGGCTGCGCGGGCTGGCGGACGAAGCGCGTCGGGCGTTGGCCGGCGACGAAGGCTCCGCCGGTGCCTCTGGCCTACTGGGTGAGATCGCCCGGTTGGTCAGCGAGATCAAGACCCTCGACGCGTCAGCAGACCTGGATGACACCAGGCTCATCGATGTTCTGGATGTTGCTCA
>DASXTD010000275.1:0-5127 GCA_036505655.1 Chloroflexota bacterium | reverse complement strand
TTCGTCGAAGATTTCATGCTCGCGGAGACGCAGGTCACCGACTTCGGCATGGCTGAGCGCCGCGGGCCCACCGACGGCGTGGTGACCGGATACGGGACCATCGAGGGACGGCTGGTGTTCGTGTACGCCCAGGACCGCACAGTTCTCCAGGGCGCTGTCGGCCAGGCCCACGGCGAAAAGATCGCCTACGCCATTGACACGGCGGCCAAGGTCGGCGCGCCCGTCATCGGCTTGTTCGACTCGGTGGGCGCCCGCATCCAGGAAGGCCTGGACGTGACCCGCGCCATCGGCAAGATCTTCTACGCCAACAGCGTGGCGAGTGGGGTCATTCCCCAGATCAGCGCCATCATGGGTCCGTGTATCGGGGTGGCGGCGTACAGCCCGGCCCTAACCGACTTCGTGTTCATGGTGCGGGGCAGCAGCCAGATGTTTATTACGGGGCCCGCCGTGATCAAAGAGGTGACCGGCGAGGAAGTCACAATGGAAGATCTGGGCGGCGCGAAGGTCCACTCCGAGGTCTCGGGCTGCGCCGACGTGGTGGCCGCCGATGATGGTGAGTGCCTGGCAAGCATCCGCAGGCTCGTCGGTTTGCTGCCCGCCAGCTGCTCGGCCCCCAGCCCGGCGGTTAGCTCCGAAGACGATCCCGACCGGCTGGTGCCCGAGCTCGAAGAGATGGTGCCTCAGGAATCGCGCAAGTCCTACAACATGGTGAATGTCATCAAGAAGCTGGCGGACGGTGGCGACTTCTTCGAGATGAAGGCGCGTTTCGCCCGCAACATGATCACGGGCTTCGGCCGAATGGATGGGCGCACGGTCGGCTTCGTGGCCAACCAGCCCAACTGGTTCGCGGGCGCCATCGATGTGGACGCAGCGGACAAAGCCTCCCGCTTTATCCGTTTTTGTGACGCGTTTAGCATCCCCCTGGTGACTCTGGTGGATGTGCCTGGTTTCATGCCCGGGGTCGCCCAGGAGAAGGCTGGCATCATTCGCCACGGCGCCAAGATGCTGTTCGCCTATTCCGAGGCCACCGTGCCCAAAATCACGATCTATCTCCGCAAGGGCTACGGCGGCGCCAAGCAGGCCATGTCCACCCGCGAGCTCGGGGCCGACCAGGTGTTTGTGTGGCCGGGCGTGGAGCTAGCGGTCATGGGCGCCGCGGCGGCAGTGGACGTGCTCTACCGGCGGGAGATCGACGCCGCCGCGGATCGCAACGCGGCCCGCGAGCAGCGAATCGCCGAGTTCAGCGAGCGTTTCCAGGGCCCGTTCGATGCCGTATCCAAACAATATGCCCACGCACCGATTCAGCCCGCTGAGACCCGCAAGCGGATCATCCAGGCGCTGCGGATGCTGGCCAACAAACACGAAACTCGGCCTGCGAAAAAACACTCGGTCATGCCCGTCTGAGACATCATGAGCGGAAGACGCCCTCACCCTAACCCTCTCCCAGAGGGAGAGGGAACAGGCTCGTCGCCTCTCCCTCTGGGAGAGGCCGGCCGCCGGGCCGAAGGCCCCAGGACGGGTGAGGGCGCGCTGTTCCGAGATGTGGTGGCTTTCCTGAGGCAGGCTGGCCGCCTCAAAACCCTTCCTCGTCAGGGATGGGTAGACCGCGAGATTCCAGCGCCCGAATCGGTCGCTGACCACCTCTATCGCACCGCCCTGATGGCCTGGGTGCTGGGAGAGCAGGCGGGGCTGGACACGAATCGGCTGCTGAAACTGGTGCTCATCCACGATCTGCCTGAAGCGCTCGCCGGCGACGCCACTCCGTACGATCCGCTGGTAGAGCAGGGGATGGAGCGTTCCGCGGCTGCGCTCCGCTGGCGCGAGCTGCTGGATCAGGATGCGATCGAGGACGCAAAGCTAAAAAAAGACCAGCGCGAAACCGATGCTCTGCTCGAGCTCAGCGCGCTGCTCCCAGCAACGCTAAACGCAGAGCTGCGCGAGCTTTGGGCCGACTACGTCGAGCGCCGCTCCCCCGAAGCTCAATTCGCGGCCCAGGTCGACAAGCTGGAGGCGTTCCTCCAAGCGATCGAGTACGAGGCGGCCGGGCACGCCGCCGACCTCGAGAACTTCTTCCAAAACGCGGACGTCGAGCTAACCCATCCGCTGCTCCGCGAGCTCCTCGCCACGCTTCAGTCAGATGCTCAGGGCTAGAGCCGCTCTTTCCTCATCCCCAATGCTGGCGGGGAGCACTCTGCGATCAGCCGCATTCACAGTTCTGACCCTCGCCTCGCTGCTGGGCATGGCCGGCGGAACCTGGGATGCAGCCTGGCACGTCACCCTGCTGCGGGAGTCGTTTTGGACGCCTCCCCACATGCTCTTGTACGGGGGAACCGGGTTGGCGCTGCTCGGCGCCGGCGCCGGCATCTTGGGCGCCTGGCTGAGTGGCCAGTCGCCGCTTCGCTCCCGGCCCGGCTTTGTCGTGGCCGCGATAGGCGCCGCGATCGTCGTTGGCGCCGCTCCGCTGGATGATTACTGGCATCGCACGTTTGGCGCGGACGTGGACGTCTGGAGCTTCCCCCACCTCGTCGGCCTGTCCGGGGGCGCGATCGTGTACCTCGGCGCGATTCTGGCGCTAGAGACGGTGGCTCGGAGGTTCGCCCTCACCCGTCCTAATCCGCCTGCGGCGGAACGGCCGGCCTCTCCCAGAGGGCGAGGCGAGGACGGACCGTTGTCGCTTCGAGTGAGCCTCGTGTTCTTCTTGACGGCGCTGCTGTGGATCGTGATGTTCTGCCTGAACTGGTACACGCTGGTGCTGGCTCGCTCGCGGGATAGCCTGGAATACCCAGCGCTAGCAACCCTGGTCGCGGTACCGGTTCTGGTCCTCTCCGCGTCATTGCTCGGCCGCTGGGGTGCCACGCTTATTGCGGCGTGCTACATGATTTACATCGCGGCAGCTCACGGGCTGCTGGCGCACGTCGGCTTCGCGGAGCTGCCTTTTCCGCCCATCCTGGTGGTGCCGGCGCTGGCGATCGATCTCGTCATGGCTGCCCAGCGCTTCCGCGGCAGATGGGTGGCGGGCATGGTGGCGGGGCTGGCGTTCGTTCCACTTTTCTTTGCGGCCGAGGCGGCTTCACTGGCTTGGTATCCACATCCGCTGCTGCCTCCGCCGCGATCGACGAGTGCTCTGGGCTACTACATCTCGGCAGCTGAGCACCCCTGGGACCTCACCCACATCGCCATGAGCCTCCCCATTTGCCTGGTCATTGGAGCCGTGGCGGGTATAGTTGGCGCCTGGCTAGGCAGGACGATTCACCGATTGGCCAAGGAAGCGAGCGGATGGGCACCTCCCGCCTGAAGAACGGCATCACGTTCCTCAAGAACCTGTGGCGGCTCGGCTCGCCTTATTTTCTATCTTCGAAGGAGCGGTGGCGCGCCCGCCTGCTGCTCGCCGCGGTTTTTGGGCTCGCGCTCGTCCACGTTCTGATGCTGGTCCAGTTCAACAACTGGTACCAGGAGTTTTACAGTGTGCTCCAGAACAAGGATCTGCCCGCGTTCTTGCCACTATCCGCCCGCTTTCTCGGGCTGGCCGCTATCTACATCCTGGCGGCCATCCAGCGGGGCTACTGGCAGCAGATGCTCCACATGCGCTGGCGAGTTTGGCTCACCGAGCAATACGTGGGAGCCTGGCTAGCCCACAAGTCCCACTACCGACTGCAGATCGAGGGACTGCCCACCGATAACCCGGACCAACGGATCGCGGAAGACCTGGACGGCTTCTCGCGCGGGGCGCTGAGCCTGACGCTGGGGATCTTTCAATCCGTCATCACGCTGGTGTCCTTCGTCGTCATTCTGTGGAACATCTCTCCCACCCTCACGCTGCCCCTCGGCGACGAAGGCCTCGCGATCGAGCACTACATGGTGTGGGTCGCCCTCGGGTATGCCATCATCGGCAGCGTTTTCGTCCACTACGTCGGGCGGCGCCTGATCAGCCTCCACTTCATGCAGCAGAAGCTGGAGGCCGACTTCCGCTTCAACCTGGTTCGCGTACGCGAGAACGCCGAGTCCATTGCGCTCTATGGCGGCGAAGGCTCCGAGTCGCCTCGCCTGGGCGGCCTGGTAGAGCGGATCCGTGGCAACTGGTGGAGCATCATGGCCTACACGCGCCGCCTTGCCTTCTTCCAGACCGGGTTCACTCAGCTCGAGCTGGTCTTTGGCATCTTCGCCGCTGCGCCCAGCTACTTCGCCGGCCAGATCACGCAGGGGACGCTTATCCAGATCGGCGATGCGTTTACACGCGTCGAAGGCGCACTGGCCTGGTTTGTGAGCTCCTACGGCACGATCACCGCCTGGAAGGCCACGGTTGATCGCCTCCTCAGCTTCGAGGCAGCACTGGCGACGTTGGCCGCCGAGGATGAACAGCCAGCGGGAGTGATTGTGGTGCGCGATGGCTACACAGATCTGCGCGCCGACCACTTGACGCTGACGGTTCCGGGCGGACGCACGATCCTGGCCGACCTTGTTTTCGAGATCAAGCCTGGCGATCGGGTGCTCATAACTGGCCCGACAGGCATCGGCAAGAGCACGCTGTTCCGCGCCCTGGCAGGCATCTGGTCATTCGGAGAAGGCAAGATCCAGATGCCGAGCAACGCGCGCACGTTGTTCCTCCCCCAGAAGCCCTACATGCCCATATCGACGCTGCGGGCGGCGCTTACCTATCCGGACCCGGAGGGCGCGCTGCCCGACGCCGCACTGCGCGAGGCCCTGAGGGCCGTCGGACTAGAGCTATTTATCGACTGCTTGGACGACGACCAGTACTGGGGCATGCAGATGAGCATAGGCGAGCAGCAGCGGTTGGCCGCCGCCCGCGCCATTTTGCAGCAGCCCGACTGGCTGTTCCTGGATGAGGCGACTTCCGCGCTGGATGATGAGGGTGAGAAGCAGGTTTACGATGCGCTCATCGAACGGCTCCCCCGAGCGGCCATCGTCAGCATCGCTCATCGCCCCAGCCTGGCCGCCTATCACGAGCGAACGCTCGCCCTGGCTGAGTTCAGGCCCGCCTCGGAGTCTGACCAGCAGCCGGCCATGGCGTGACCAGGGGTCCCTGCTCACGCTTTAAAATGACTTAGTCCGGTGGGCTCACGGGACCTGGAGGAACAGCGATGGACACGTTCGAGCTCGAGAACATCG
>DASXTD010000274.1:0-4156 GCA_036505655.1 Chloroflexota bacterium | reverse complement strand
GCTATTCGAAGGAGGCGTGGCGCCTGTCGCCGACACGTTCATCCCGCCCGACGACGTCAAGTGGGACTGGGTGAAGGACACCATCGCTCGATACGAGCTCGATCCGCGTAAGGCCGAACAGATCTTCAACGATGTCGGCTGGCGCCGAGGCAGCAACGGGATGTTGATGGGAACCGACGGCAAGCCTATCGTGCTAGGTCTCTGGACTACCCCAGGAGCTCAATACGCCGAGGAAGCGGCCATCCTCGGCGACTCTTGGAAGAAGGCCGGTCTGACTATCGAGCAAGCAGTACTCACGCCCACCCAGAACGCCGACAAGAAATACGTAGCATCATTCCCGTCCCTGAACCCGTCCCAGATTCCGATCGGCCAGGACACGCTCCTGGGCCGGATCTATGGAGCTAATTGCGCTTCGGAAGAGAATCGTTGGAACGGCAACAATCGGAGCTGCTACCAGAACCCCGCCGTCGATCGGGTGGACGAGCGACTCCAGAAGTCGATCGACCCGTCCGAGCAGCGGCAGCTCTACGGCGAGCTGGCTCGCCTGCTGAACACCGATCTCGGCCTGCTCCCGCTCTATTTCAGCGTCCAGGCCATGGTGTTTCGAGAGGGCGTGACCGGCGTCAAGGGAGACACGCGCCCCTCTACCAGTGAGACCTGGAACATCGCCGAGTGGGACCTTAATTGACTGATTTGCGCGGTCATCCTAATGCCTACAACCCTACAATAGGCCCAGCAGGAGCAAACAGATGGTGATGACACGCGAGAGTTCATTCCGCGAGCTGGTCGATATCCCGCATGGGGAGATCAGCCGCGAAATCTTCGTCAACTCCGATATTTACCAGCAGGAGCAAGAGCAGATCTTCGCGCGGGCCTGGCTGTTCGTCGGCCATGAAAGCCAGGTGCCCAAGCCGGGCGACTATTTCCAGTCCCGCATGGGCGAAGAGTCGGTGCTGCTCGTGCGCGACCGCCGTGGCGAGGTGCACGTCTTCCTCAACACCTGCCGCCACCGCGGCATGAAGGTCTGCCGCTACGACGACGGCAACGCGCTCCTATTCACCTGTCCCTTCCACGGCTGGAGCTACGACACCGAAGGTCGCCTGATCGGCGTGCCCGAGTTCGAGGCCGCGTATTACAGCGAGCTGGATAAGTCGAAATGGGGCTTGATCAAGGCCCGAGTCACTAACTATTACGGTTCCATCTGGGCGACCTGGGATGAGAATGCACCCACTTTCGAGGATTACCTGGGCGACATGGATACCTATCTGCGCCCGCTTTTCCAGGGCGACGACGGCCGCGATAATGGCGTCGAGGTCATCGGCGGCGTCCACAAATGGAAGATGCCCAGCAACTGGAAGTTCCCCGCCACCAGCTTCCAGTCCGACAATGCCCACGCGGCCATCACGCACCGCTCGATTAACGTGGCAGCCATCGGTCCGCAGGGCGAGGCCGATGGAGGTGACCGCCATGGAGCTCGCGGCGCCTGGCCGTCCACTCGCTACGAGGTCTCGATCCCCGGCTACGGGCACAGCGGACACTTCTTGGTGAAGCCGGCCGGTGAGCCGTACGCCGAGACCTGGCAGACCATGCCCTGGATCGAAGACTACTTCCGCCAGGCCCACGAAACAAAGATGAAGCAGCTCGAAAGCAAGAACGTCATCACCGGAGGCGGCGGCGTCTTCCCCAATATGGTCTACCAGGGCGGCGGCGCCATGCGGAAGCCCATCGCCGTCTGGCACCCGGACGGCGTGGGGAACACCGAGTGCTGGCGCTTCTACTTCGTGGATCGGCAGGCGCCCAAGGAAGTCAAAGACGCCATGCGCTGGTACTACATGCGCTACGCCGGCCCGGTCGGCCTCACCGAGTCCGACGACATGGAGAACTGGAACTACGCCACCCCCGCCAGCCGCGGCGTGATCGCCCGCCGTCACCCCTACAACTATCAAATGGGGCTAGGGCATGAGTACGAGGACCCATCGCTCCTGCCCGGGCGGCTGAGCATGGAGCGGTGCGAGCAAGGTCAGCGCGAGCGCTTCTCTCGCTGGCTCGCCTTCATGGAAGCCGACAGCTGGAATGACCTAACTCCACGGCGCTGAAGGGGAACGCACATGCTGACGCGAGAAGAGAACGACTTTTTGACGCGAGTGGGTGCGGGGACGCCGGCTGGCGAATGGCTGCGACGATTCTGGCATCCGATAGCGGCGACCTGTGAGCTGAGTGACGAGCAGCCCACCAAGTTCATCCGCCTGCTGGGCGAAGACCTGGTGCTGTGGAGGGACAAGAGCGGCCACGTCGGCCTGATCCAGGACCACTGCCCCCATCGCGGCGCATCCCTCCTGTACGGCCGGGTGGAAGAGCGCGGCATCGCTTGCGCTTACCATGGCTGGCTCTACGACGCGCACGGCAACTGCCTGGAAACACCCGCCGAGCCGGCGGACAGCAAGCTCCACCTGACCGTCAAGGCCCGAGCCTACCCCGTCCAGCGTTTCACCGGCATGTATTGGGCCTATCTTGGACCCGATCCGGTCCCGGTTATCCCCCGCTACCGAGAGTGGATGCAGACCGAGCGCAAGACTCGCGTCACGGTGTTCCCGGAACTCGACTGCAACTGGCTGGTGGCGGCTGAGAACGCGCTCGACCCAGCTCACTTGCAGATCCTCCACCAGGATGTCGCGGGCAAGGAGATGGTCCCGGTCAACACCACTCGCGGGACCACCGATGACGTGCTCACCTTCGATTTCTACGAGACGCCCTACGGCATCATGAAGAGCCGAACCTACCAGAATGGCATGGTGGACGAGCACTCGTTCGTGTGGCCTACCTACCTGACCACGGGCTGGCTGCGCACGCCCGTCGACGACACCCACACCATGGTGTTTATCGTGGGCGGAGGCTACCGAGTCCGTCCTGACGCGCAGCTGATCGAGACCGAGGACGCCATCTTCGAGTTCCTGCCGCCCTTGAAACGGCCGGAGCACGCCCTTCATCCGGAGGCCGAGTTCAACTTCTATGCCCCATTCGGACAGATCGCGGCGCAGGACCACGTGATGTGGGAGACCCAGGGCCCGATTGCCGATCGCACCATTGAGCGGCTGGGCACGTCCGACCGCGGCATCGTCATGCTCCGTGAGCTGCTCCGCGCCAACATCGAAAAAGTGATGGAAGGCATCGATCCCGCTGGCCTGATTCGCGATCCGGACCACGAGCCGATCGACACGACGATGGGCCACGTGCGCCTGGTCGGCCAGCCCCAGGAAGCTACCGGCACGCCGATGGCGCCGCGGCGGACGGTGGTCCCGGCGGGAAGAGTATGGTCCTAGGACAGACCGGCTAGACGGCGCGGCACCCATGCGTCGTTTTAGTTGGATCGCGCTCGTCTTGGCGGTTGGTTGTGGGGCACCGGCTGCCACACAGACCGGACAGGCGCCGAGCCAGGACAACCCGCAGGCGAGCCGAACGTTCGTGTTTATCGCGCGGTCGGAGCCGACCAGTCTGGGGCGTTCTGGCGGCGTTGGCATCGATACCAGCCCTCGTTTCTTCAACGCCACGCTGATGATGCGCGACGGCTCGGGCACCGCTCAGCCCGAGCTCGCCGAGAAGCTGCCACAGCTCAATACTGATTCCTGGCGGCTGCTACCCGACGGCCGCATGGAAACCATCTATCGGCTCAAGCCCAACGTCGTCTGGCACGATGGAGAGCCCTTCACTGCCGACGACCTGGTGTTCACCTGGCAGGTCCACCGGGATCTCAAATATGGGCCCACCGTGGGGGCGCCAGGTGCACCGCCTGACAGCTTGATGGATCAAGCCACGGCGCCCGATCCGCTGACTTTCGTCGTCCAATGGCGCCAGCTGTACCCGAAGGCAGGCGAGCTGTCGGAGGACTTCCGTCCGCTTCCCCGCCATTCCCTGGAGGCCCAGTATCAGCAGGTCAGCCCCGAAGACTGGGACAACTTGCCCTTTTGGACCCGATCCTACGTTGGATTGGGCGCGTATCGGGTGGATCAGTGGGAGCCGGGCACTTTCGTAGAGGGCGCCGCGTTCGATCGCTTCCTGTTCGGGCGGCCCAAGATCGAGCGTCTGCGCTTGATCTTCATGCAGGACCCTAACGCAGTCGCGGCGACCCTCCTGGCCGAAGCGGCGCACTTGGTCGCCG
>DASXTD010000273.1:0-3090 GCA_036505655.1 Chloroflexota bacterium | reverse complement strand
CTGTGAGGAAAGTGTATCCGCTCGGCAGGGGTCGGCAGGGATATACTCGCCGCACCCGACCTGAGGACTCGACTTGGCCGAACCGCGCGCAAAAGCCAATCTCCCGTTCACCGCGTTCCGGCACCGCGACTTTCGTCTCTTCTGGATAGGTGTGGTGCTGTCGGGGTTCGGGAGCCAGTTCACCTCGCTCGCGATGGCCTGGCAAATCTATGAGATGACGGGCTCGCCGTTCCAGCTAGGCTTGCTGGGGCTGGCCCGCGCGATTCCCAGCATGATGGTCCTGCTGCTGGGCGGAATGTTGGCCGACGCCATGGATCGTCGCCGACTGATGATGATCACTCAGGCCGGCCAGTTCCTGGTGACCGGCTGGGTCCTGCTCCTGAGCATCTCCGGGAGCGTGACTCCGACCGTCTTCTACGTCGCGAGCGCGCTGCTGGCGCTGTTCAACGGCCTGGAGAACCCGGCTCGCCAGGCGTTCGTCCCGAACGTCGTGCCGCCGGCCGACCTCACCAACGCACTTGCCCTCAACAGCGTGCAGCGGAACGTCGCTATGATCGCGGGCCCCTCCCTGGCGGGCGTGGCGCTGGCGGCGTTCGGGCCGACCGTGAACTATGCGGTGGACACGGCCTCCTGGCTGGCCATGATCAGCGCCCTTCTGCTCATCCACCCGATCCTGCGGGGTGGAGCGGGGCGGCGAGCGATGTCATTCCAGGCGTTAGGCGAGGGCCTGGCCTACGTGTGGACGCACCCGATTCTGCTCGCAATGATGCTCCTGGATTTTGTGGCGAACGTGTTCGGGTCACCGCGAGGGCTGTTCCCCATCTACGCCAAGGACATCTTGATGGTCGGCCCGGAGGGTCTGGGCATCATGTCAGCGGTCTCGTCGGCGGCGGCGATCGGCGCGGCAGCAGTCATGAGTGCGTTCTCGAACATTCGGCGGGCCGGCATTGGAGTGCTGGTGAGCGTCGCTTTCTACGCCGCGTGCACCGTTCTGTTCGCGATCTCGCAGGTGTTCTGGTTCTCGCTGTTGATGCTGGCCGGCCAGGGGATCGGGAACACCGTGAGCACGGTGCTGCGCGGAACGATTCTACAGCTCAACATCCCGGATGAGCTGCGCGGCCGGGTCAGTGGAGTGAACCAGGTGTTCACCAATGGCGGGCCGCAGCTCAGCCAATTTCGAGGTGCGGGCATGGCGGAATGGATGGGCGCGGAGGGGTCAGCCGGGTTCGGCGGTCTGTTCTGTTTGGGTTTCGTCGGGCTGATCTGGGCGGCCGTTCCAATGGTTCGGCACTTCGAAATCGACTCCAATCCCAGAGTCGTGACGTCGGCGCCGGCATCGGGTGGGCGCTGACCAGCCTAACGGCCTGACCCTACCAAACCATTACCTGCGTTTGACTTTTTAGATACTTTTTCACTTGCAGCCCGGCGTTGCTACGGGGTAGAAAGCCGGGACTGAACATTAGGATTCGATGACAGAGCGATGACAGAGCAAGTTCCGAATCCCCTTCGGGGGCCTGTAACCATGCGCTCGCGGCTCATGTTGGAGGTTGCCTCCGAGCTGTCGGCGATGGGCCCCTGGCCGCACAAGCAGGCGCGGATTCTGATGCGGGCTCAAGGCGCCGAAGACTGGGCCATCAATCTTTTCGCCAGCGATGCTCCAGGCTCGATCGATGAGGTTGCTGAAGGCAAGGCGGACATCGCCATCGTGAATCCGGGCGGCGTCCTGGCAATGGCCTACCGGGGCACTGGCCCGTATGTGAAGCCGATGCCATTCTTGCGCACGATCATGACCATTCCGCAGTTCGATCAGCTCGGCTTCGCGGTGAGCCCCCAGTCCGGAATCAAATCACTGGCTGATATCCAGCAGAGACAGATCCCACTCAAGGTTTCCCTCCGAGGCCAGCGCGACCATTCGGTCCACACGGTCGTGAACCAGGTCCTGTCGGTGTACGATTATTCGCTGGACGACATCTCCAAGTGGGGCGGCCAGGTCCGCTACGATCCCGAGTTCCCGAATGGGCCGAATCGGATCGGGGCGGCCGAGCGGGGAGAGATCGACGCGCTGTGGGACGAGGCAATGCCGATGTTCGCCAACCGGGCGCTGGAGCTCGGGTGGCGCTTTCTGGGGATCGAGGAGCAGCGCTTGCAGGAGCTGGAAGGAATGGGGCTGAAGCGCATCGCCATCACAGCGGATGAGTTTCCGGCCCTGCCCGAAACGGTTTGGTCAGTGGACTTCAGCGGCTGGCCCGTGTTCACCCGCGCCGATGTGGCGGACGATATCGTCACCGCGTTCTGCACGGCGTTAGAAGCTCGTAAAGATCGGATTCCGTGGTACGGTGAGGGGCCGATGCGGCTGGACTTGATGTGCAAAGATACTCGCGATGGGCCACTCTATGTGCCCCTCCATCCGGCTGCCGAGCGGTTCTGGCACGATCGCGGCTACTTGCCGTAGAAGTCAGGGGGAACCATGTCAACGGAAGCCCAGCACGTCATCGCCTACAGCGCTTTCACCGACCGTGCGGAAGCTCTGGCCATGGCCCGTTCCGCGGTTCAAAAACAGCTCGCGGCTGGAGCGGACATCCGCGAAGTGACCAGCGTGCGGCCGGCGGAGGGTGGAGTGGAAGAACGGACGGAGTACATTGTCGCCCTGCAAACGGCGACGCCGATGATCGAGGCGCTCAAGGCCCACGTGGTGAGCGAGCACAGCCAGAAATTGCCCGTGTTCGTGGTCGTGCCCATCCTGACAGGGCACGACAAGTTCCTGGCCTGGATCGACGATTACGTCAACGAGGGGGCAACGGCCGGCGGCGTCGGCCGCAACGGCTCACTAAACCTGTAGGCGAGCGCCCAGCCTTAGACGAAGAGCCTTCCAACATCGCGGTGGCCGTGCACAACGTGTGCAGAATCAAGACATCATTGTCCTGGATCCGATAAACGATGACGTACTCACCTACTGGAAAACTGCGCAAGCCTAGGCGTAAGTCGTCGTCGCGCCGCGGCCGATCTCGGGATAGCCGGCCAGCAGCTCAAAGCGCTCAGCGAACGCATCGATAAGGCGATCCGCTAGGTCGCTGCTGCCATTTGTGGCGA
>DASXTD010000272.1:0-2485 GCA_036505655.1 Chloroflexota bacterium | reverse complement strand
ACCTGGGACTTCATCACCGATGAAGACCTCGCCAGCGCGCCTGTCATCGTGTCAGCCAATGACCGCCTGGGCAAAGAGCGCGATTACTGGATCATCGACGGTCGCGCCCGCAATCGCACCGGGGCCGGCAACACGGGCGCCATGTTCCCGCAGGGTGCCCGGGAGCTAGTGGATGTGCCCAGCCGCCTCCACCACATGGATCAGCTGGGCGTGGACGTCCACGTCATCTACCCATCCATCTTGAGCCCCATAACCGATCGGCCCGAGACCGACCTGGCCCTCAGTCGCGGCTATAACCGTCAGCTCGCCAACGCCTGGGAGCAGAGCAGCCGCCTCCGTTGGGCCGCCGTCCTGCCCCTCATGACGATGGACAAAGCTACCGAAGAGCTCCGTTGGGCCCGTGACCACGGCGCCTGCGCCGTTTTCATCCGCAGCATAGAAGGCGCGCGTCAGCTGTTCGACCCCTACTTCTTCCCGCTTTACGAGACGGCCCAGGAGCTCGACATCCCCATCTGCGTCCATGCGTCCATCGGCAACCAATCTCTCGTGGACATCCTCTCCCAGGGTGACGACGACGGGAATTTCCTCAAGTTCAAGCTCACCGTCGTGGGCGCCTTCCACCAGCTGGTCATGAATCGCACACCCGAAAACTTCCCGCGCTTGCGCTGGGGCTTCATCGAGACCAGCTCGGCCTGGATCCCGTTCGTCGTCCACGATATCATCCGCCGCTTCACCCGCAAGGGAATGACCCTGCCCGATCACATCATGCGGGACTACCGCATGTACGTCGCCTGCGAGGCGGACGATGATCTGCCCTTCATCTTGAACTACTCCGGCGAAGACAACATCGTCATCGGCACGGACTACAGCCATGCCGACAACTCCACCGAGATGGAGGCCATCACCCACCTCCTGGAGCGCACCGACGTAGACCAGCGCATCCTCCGCAAGATCGTGGACGACAACGCCCGCGCTCTCTACGCGCTCTAATGAGCGGAGCGGAGTCGGGTTCCAACCCTGAGGGGTGCATGCGTGGAAGCTGTTAGACCACTGCTGGCGCAGATCGACCAGGCGCGCGTTGTGAAGGCCGAGGTAACCTGCGTGAACGGGATGCCGGCGTTTGTGGCCCAGCCGAGCACCCCCGGTCCCCATCCGGTGATGGTCGTCCTGCATGAGCGTTACGGGCTCCAGGACCACGAGCGCGACTTCTGCACCCGCTTCGCCTCGGACGGCCTGGTCGCTATCGCCCCCAACCTGTTTTTCCGCGAGCCCGATCTCGAAGCCATCGCCCGCGCCGAGGCGCGCGCCGAGCCGACCGATGCTCAGGTCAACAAAGACATCGATGCCGCCCTCGACTACCTGACTGCGAATGTCCCCGCTGCCGACCTCCGCCACATCGCCGTCATGGGCTGCTGTCAGTCTGGGCGCTGGCCGCTCGGCTACAGTGCCATGCCCGGCTCTCGGATCACGGCCGCCGTCGTCTTCCACGGGGCTGCCTACAAGCGGGAGTGGGTCCTAAACGAGGTGCACACCACGCCGTACGACGAAATCATCGCGGCCTCCAAAGTACCCGTGTTCGGCGCCTTTGGTGAGAAGGACTTCCTGATTGATCTAGAGGACGTGCACCGCTTCCGGAATTCCCTGGAGGCGGCTCAGCGCTCCTACGACCTCACAAGGTATTCCGGCGCGGAGCACAGCTGGCTCAACGACCGCATCCCGGCCAGGAACCCGCCTCAGGCCGAGGTGGCCTGGGCTGACTTGCTCAACTTCCTGAAGCGCGTCAATAGCGGCGACTTCCCCGCCGATCGCCTCCAGCAGACCTTCAGATCAAATACCGCCCGCTAAAAGGGCAGCGGCACCGCCAGGGTAAATCCGTCAAGCGCTAGCAGCACGCCGAGAATGCCCAGCGCCCCGCCCGCGATCAGCAGCGCAGACGCTCTCGCCACGATGGATATCGAACTGAGCACGATCGCTATCTGAAACCCGGCTTCGGCCATCTCGAACACTCGGTGCCGACTCTCCGCGATGTCCCGCTCGTGCTCAAGCTCCTGGGCATGGGGCAGCAGCGCATCCTGGTTCGGCTGATACTTCTCAGCCACGGCCTGGTCCAGGCTGGCTGCTTGTTTCAATGCCGCCGCTTCGTTAGGACCACCGGCTGCGATGATGCGGAGGAGGGCTGAATCGTCCAGGTTCACATGTCGCTTCAGCGAGTTGGCCTGGTACTCGTTGTAGGTATCGGAGGCCTTCTCCTGGGACAGGATCGCCTCCGTAGCGGCTCGGTTTCCCGCTAACGATGAGATGGCCAGGAATGCCGCCAGGACCGAGACCAATACCGCGGCGCGCCTGCCGAAGGCTTCTCCCTCCTGGGCAGCCTCCTCACCGTGCTCCACGCGCTCCAGCAGCTCTCTGGTTTCCATAATCGAACTACTCCCCCAAATTTCGCTTACGTAAAGTCGGCGTCGCGCCTGCCGCCTGCTCGATTAAA
>DASXTD010000271.1:0-9150 GCA_036505655.1 Chloroflexota bacterium | reverse complement strand
TTTGCGGTGAGATCGGCAGTGAGCGTAGGTGAGACTGCGAGCTTGGCGTCGAGCCCGGCTTTGGCCGAGACCTCGCTTCCACCCAGCGAGGCGCCGGTCAGATCGTGCTCACTGGCCGTGGCGCGAGCAAGGGCATAAGGTCGAAGCTCGAGCCCGCGAGCCCTGCCGAGTCCCACGAGACCGGTGACTTCACCCTCGTGCAGCAATTGCAGCAGCCCTTCGGTCCGTCCGTACGAGCGCCAGAGCACCTCCTCGTTTCTCCGGCGGATGAAGCGATTTGCGTTGAACCCGAAGCTGGTTGCCCCCCGACGAAAACGAAGCGTCTGAAAAGGGATGCGGAACTCGGCGGTCCAGCCGGTCGAGTCCCGGGTCACCGCGACGTCCCAGATGCCGTTCCAGTTCTCGTTCACGTCCTCGAAGCCGTTCAGCTGCGCATCCCACATGGCACCGTTGGGATTGGTTCGAAACAGAAAGGCGCCCCGACGATCATGAAAGCTGTCCAGCATGAGGGTGACGTAATCGTCAACCGTGAGGTCTGAGTCCCGCCGGAGCTGGCTCGCTCGAATAGCGGTGGTGTCGCGGTCACAGGCCCGCACGGCGATGTAGAGGGCCTCACGATCCCGCACCAGCTTGATTGTCGTCGCCTCGGTCGCCCCCTCGCCTTCTACCGGCTCCCGCTGCCGGAAATCGGTGATTGAATCGCTAACCGACCAGATGCTCTCGTCGAGGTGGCCATCGAGGTGGAGCGGAGCTGTCGCGAAGGCGGGAATAACGATGCCCGATGATCCGACCGGTTGCTGCGCAGAGCCGATCGAGGTGCAGGCAGCCGTGATCGCGGCCACGGCGAGCGCGTCGAAAACACCCGCGCAAGCCAGGATCTCGTATCGGCTGCTGGCACGTCCTCGGAATCCAGTCACTGAGTGGTCGTGGACAGTAGCAGCCCCGTTACTCCGGCCAATACAATAACGACGGGGTCGGGGATTTTCCTCGTCGCTCCGAGAATACAGAACACGGCTACGGCGATCAGGACAGTGGGGCCATCGATAAGGGCGCGCTTGCCAAGCACGAAGACAGCGCCCGCGATCGCGCCGGTCGCGGCAGCGGTTACGCCATCTACGAACGCCCTGACGCGAAGATTGTTAGCAAAACGCCGGTAATGAGGGGCGGCCAGCACGACCACCAGGTAAGTCGGAAGGAACATGCCGAGTGCAGCGATGAGCGATCCGGGGAGCCCCGCAACCAGGTAGCCGATGAAGGCAACGGTTATCACCACCGGTCCTGGAGTAATCATGGAGACGGCCACGGCATCGAGAAACTGACGCTCGTTCAACCAGTGGAATTGCTGGACCACCCCTTGGTGCAGGAACGGGACGATAGCAAGGCCGCTCCCGAAGACCAACAAGGACGCCTGGCCGAAGTAAATGAAGAGCTTCCCAAGGAGCCCGACCGTGGTCGGTTCCGAAACGGCGCCTGCGAGCCAGCCTGGGATCGGGGGGATCACAGTCGCCCAACCCCAGGACCTGACGAAACCCCGAACCAGCATCGTCACCACGCCGGCCCCGACGAACAGAGAGAAGATCTCCGACTCCGTCCAGGCGGTCACCAGCGCAGTGACACCGAAGATCAGCCACAGGAGCCTATCGCGGCGCAGGGTAATGCGGGTGAGCTTGCGGGCGCTTTGGGCGATAATGGAGATGACAGCCGCCCCTACTCCATAGAAGACACCCTGCATCCACGGCAGACCGCCGAACTTGACATACAGGGCGGAGAGAACGAGCACCATGATCAGCGATGGTCCCACGAACGCAAAGCCGACCAGGGTAGCACCCAGCAGTCCGGCTCTCACCCAGCCAAGATAGATCGCCAGCTGGGCGGCAAGCGGTCCCGGCGCGAGCTGCGCCAAGGACAATCCTTCCTTGTAATCCTGTTCGGACACCCAACCTCTGCGTTCCACCAGATCGCGCTGCATGTAGCCGGTCAGCGCTATGGGTCCGCCGAAGCCGATAGTGCCGAGCTTCAGGAAGTAGAGGAGGAACCCTCGAAGTGGGGAGGCGGTGACGCTCGGCGCAGGCTCGTTGCTCGCCAATTACGAGGTCCCATGCTCGATCTTCATATGATCGAGAGCCGACCGCAGCCCCCGTGCGAGCTTCACCGCGTCGTCCTTCCCCCAGAAGTGAGCGAAGAAGAGTCTCGGCTCCTCGTTCAGCATGTGATTATGCAGTGCGGTGACCTCGATTCCTGCATCACGCAAAGTCTTGAGGACTGGGTTCACCTCGCCGCCGGTCATGACGAAATCGCCAGACACCACCGCCTCCCCCCCACCGGTCGGCTGAAAGTTGATCGCCGTAGCCACACCCATTGATGGTGGCACCTCCATGCCGTCAGCCCGGACCGGCTCCGCCCGCGGCACGCTCACCTGGTAGACGCCTCCGTTCAGCTTGCCCGAGTGTCCCAGAGCCTGAGCTACCGCTGCGGTGTCCAGGCCAGGCGGCGCCGCAGGCGTTGCGCCCTCCGGTTTGGCGGGTGGCGTTTGGGTGAGGGCCAACGCCGCATGCACGGCTTGGGCGATCTTCACCGGGTCACCCTGGGCGTGTATGTGCAGGTACATCACTCTGGGCGACTCGTGCAGCAGGTGATTGTGCAGCGCCGTCTGTTCCACTCCCATCTCCTGCAGCTTGCTCATCACGGGTTGGATCTCATTCTCAGTGAGTACGAGATCGCCCATGGCTATAGTGTTTCCGCCTTTCCGTTTAAACGCCACCCAAGAGCCGAGCGCCAAGGCCGGTTTCACAGTAACGCCCCCCGCGCTCACCCGAAGGTCTCCCCGGGGGAAGCTGTACTTGTAGACGTCCCCGGGCTGCATCTTCCCGGAACGCCCCATCGCCTGATCCACGGCCTTCCAGCTAGTGCTGTCGGTCCTACGCGTGGCCATAGATGTGGCGGAGTGAGAGGGTTCCGAGCTGGTCGCACCCGCGTCGCGAGCCGACTCCCTGCAACCAGCAAGCGCGAGCACCCCGATGACCACAAGCAAAGGAGCGCAGTCACCCGGGACGCGGAATGCACCTGTCTTCATGAAAATCCTCCTGATTCAACCCGACGCTCCTCGTGGCGTTCGCTGCCTTCATCCGGCGTAGCCCTTCTCAACGGTGGCAGCAAAGACCCTCCGGAACTGATGCCTCGACGTCAGGCTCCGGCATGGAGATGCCGCACCCAAGCGTATAAGCCGTCGTAGATCCGGTCGGTTAGGCCGAGCAGCTCATCGTCCTCCCGGATTACCAGGCCCAGGCCGCGGATGATTGCGTCGAGGCCAGGGGCTTCGGGGCTACGGAACTTCTCGTCATCCAGGTCTGCATCATGCACCATGGCCCCGATCTCGTGGAGCGCGGGGTCGGTGAGATCGTACTTGAACAGGATGCTCTCGAACGAGCAGCGCCCCTCGTGATGGCCCAGCTCGACCCCGCGCATATCGAATGGCGTGCCTCCCAGCCGTTTGGCAGACTCCGGATCGGGTGCGAAGGCAAAACGCGGTTGGGAATCCACGAAACGCCGGATGAGCCAGGCACAGGCAGTGCGGTCGATGTGCGGGTGGGGCCTAGTGACCCAAAGCATAGGGTTTCCCTCCACTGCGGAAATCGGCGACCGGCTGCAGCCTTCGATCGATGTCGGCGAGCGCCCGCCGCAGCACCTCCTCTGCTGCTTGCCGCCCCGAAGCTCGGAAATAATCGCGTCGCCGTTCGAGGCGGAGCGCACGCTCGAGACCAAGCAGCCGCCTTCGGATCTGCTGCAAACGGCCCGCCGACCCGCCTCGGCGGGCAGTCACGCGTTGGAGCTTCCGAACTGACTCCGCCAAGGTGGCGTAGCGGGCATCAGCCTCCGTCTGAAAGCGGCTCACGATCGTCTGGTCCTGCTGCGAGTCGACGCTCTGTGCTCCCCAGATGAGAGCAGTCCCGCCTTGTTCCTCGATCTCCTCCGCCAGCCACTCAAACGCCTCTCGGGTCTTCCCGTCGGCCGGCAGTACCCAGAGGCTGTCGTGCAGGAGAACCGCGCCGATGCGCTTGAGTCGTCGCCAGATCGCGAGGCGGAGACGGGTTGGCACTGGAGGTAGGCGATACGAGAGAACCATCCAGGAGAGCGGTGGCATATTTTCAATGTAACCGCTGTTACTACGCGGGCAACGGCAGAACCAAGCATGGCTCTATCGCAGCTCCTCGCAGGCAAGCTCAAGAGCTAGGAGGTTTGACGAAGCGAGGCCGTTGGGGGAATGGCTCTGCTGGCGAGCTCAGGCTCGTTCTTGATCAATCACGAGGTCTCGTGCCAGGATCTCGCCCAATCACGCCCGGCTAGGTGAAGCTCCGATCATCCAAGACAGTAATCATTGCACGCAGGCGCGTCCTTACGAATCTGGCGAGGACCACGGCGATGATCAGCACAGAAAGGGGCGGCCCAAGTATCGCGGCCAGGAGGCTTTCGTCCCAGTCCTCCGCCCGGCCTTTCCGGGCCAGAAAACCGGCCAGCAGGCCGAAGAGCAGATACGCGATCGCCAGACCGAGAGAGTTGGTAAACATGGCCAGACGCCTTCAAGGGGAGGAACCCATATCGCCACCCCCGGTCAAGCAGGAATCAAGCACGCAGCGACTTGACTCTAGCTTGAGCCCTGCCAGCTAGGCTGATCATGAACTAGGGCCGCGGGTCACCTCCGCATGCGGCTCGGAAAGGATAGGCGATCGATGGCTCCGACTTATAACGGGTGGGGAGACACGCCCGAAGCCGAACGGGAAGCTTTGGACCAGTGGGAGGCGTCCGATACGACGGGCCATCGCCCGCATCAAGGCCCAGTCAACCGGCCCAGCCGGGACTCGTCGGCCTATCGTCTTCGCTGATCGAAGGTGCAGGTAGGTGGTTGAGTCTTGTCCGCCATGGCCCGGACCTTTGCCAGCGCGTCGCGGATGTCTGGCTTGGACTCCACTTCGGGCCGGTACTGCCAGTAGAACGCCAAGGGGGTGTAGGGGAGAAGCGCCGAAAAGTATTCGAGGATCTCGGCCCCGCTCATCAGATGACGCCGGTGCTCCCCGATTCCACTCGATCCGTTGCCGCCATTGATGAGGTTCAAGCCGAACACGAGACAGAGTCCCAGTGAATGGGCCTTGGCTAGCTCCCGATCACGATACGAGGTGACGTCCCCATTTCTTGGCGCGTTGCTGTACTGGGCCCAGGCCCAGCTCACCCACTTCCACGGGTACGTCATTCCGGTGGGAGGGGCGCGGACGATGGTTCTCGCCTCAGGCCAGCGGTCCGTGACCAGCTTGGCGATCGAGTCGATCTGGGGATAGTAGGGGGCGCCAGGTCCCCAGATGTGTTTCCCCGTGATGTCGTCCGAGACGATGATCCCCCACACCGTTCCATCCTTAATGTAGGACGAGATGTCGGGCCAGGTGTCGAGGAACCGCTGGACCGCCGAGACACTGATGACGCCGTTTTCCCGGCTCTTGTTCCGGGCCAGGTAGAGCACGACCTGTCCTCTCCGAGCCTTTACTTCGTCGAGCTGCCGGTAGGGTGCGGGGCCGGAGAGCACGCCGCCGCTGTAGAGCGGCCCGATCATATCGGGTGGAATCGCCCAGGCGCCGAACGGAATCCCACGCACCGCCTGGACTGTGCTGGTCGAAGGAGGCAGCCGCACAGGATCGCAGCAGGCCTGGGTCACCTGGGCCGGCGCCCACTTCGGAGCTAGAGCATCGCGGTTCGGGGCGAAGGGGGGCTCGGAGACGGGGATGCCGGCCCCAGCCTGGGTCGCCATGGTCTGCTGGAAGGGCACCACAGCCTGGGGGAGGGCTGCCGGCGTGGCAGAACCCACGGTAACTAGGCCGAGCGCCAGTGGAGTGAGGGTCATCAAGAGAGTCCGACGACCAAGTTTCACGAAATCCCCGCTCCCGCAAACTTTAAAGTGCGCAGTCATACACAATCACAGAGTTGAGGCAAGAAGGCCGCCTCAGTTGAGACGGCCTTTCACGACCATGTCGATAAAGATAATGCAGTGAGGGCGCGCCGATGTCTTGGGGTCCTTGCCAGGGCGCAGATCACGTATCCTTGACGCGAGGTGTACCGCGCCGTACGGTCAAGTTGCCTGGCCGTCACAGACCTCGAGGCCTACCGGCGAAACGACTCCACGACCGCCGAGCCACCGACCAGGTGACTCGGCGATTCGTTATTGAAGCCGTGAGCAGGACGATTACTTGACGCGTGCTTGACACCGAGGCATCAACCTAAGGCCAGAGATCAGGGCGAGCTGGCCAAGGCAAGTCAGGTGGAGCCCGTATGGGCGATAGAATGCGCAGGGTCAGGTTGCGGCAACTGCACCCGTCTACGTTTCCACTCCTCACTGTCGCCGCCATCCTGGCTGGCTTGCTGTTCCTTCACGCCTGCCAGGAGACCCCGGAAATAACCCAGCCGTCGGCCGCGACTGCCGCGGTCAGCTACCGGCTCACCATCTCCGGCCTCGGCACCGGCACCGGCGTGGTGACCTCGAGCCCCGCTGGAATCAACTGCACCATCACTGCCGGGACCGCGGCGACCACAGGATGCACGGCCTTCTTCAGCCAGGGCGTGAGCGTCACGCTTACTGCCCAGCCGGCTAGTGGCCACTCCTTCGTCGGCTGGGGAAACTCTTGTAGCGGAACCGGGACCTGCAAGGTGGTGATGACCACGGTGCGGGCGGTCTCCGCCAAGTTCCTCAAGGGTCCCTTCGTCATCAAGATTTCGAGCGGGACCCTAGGCATTGGTAGCGGCAGCGTGAAGAGTCAGACGGGACTGACGCCGGC
Source organism: Chloroflexota bacterium (assembly GCA_036505655.1). Classification (GTDB taxonomy): domain Bacteria; phylum Chloroflexota; class UBA6077; order UBA6077; family SHYK01; genus DASXTD01. The sequence goes on along the minus strand of DASXTD010000271.1, from coordinate 2,335 downwards.
GATCGACTGCGTGATCACCAACGGAACGCCAGCCACGACCGGCTGCTCGGCTACATACCCGGCCTACACCGCTCTGAGCCTCACCGCGACCCCCGCCACGGGCTTCGTCTTCACCGGTTGGGGCCCGCCATGTAGCGGCACCGGCATTTGTCAGCACAGCGTCATACGGAGCCGGACTATTCCCGCGACATTCTCTCCTGCCGGCTCCAGCACGGCGGCCACCCAGGGACGATGGGCCCCGGCGTTCACCACACCAGTGGTCGCAGTGCACGGGCATCTGCTGGTCACAGGCAAGGTGCTGCTGTGGGGTGACACGGGGGATGCGCAGCTCTGGGATGCGACGAACGGGTTCACGGCGGTCCCTAAGACCTACAGGATCTATTGCAGCGCTCACGCCTTTCTTTCCGACGGCCGCTTGCTGGTGGCGGGAGGAACCAGTCCTGGCACCTTAGGTCTGCGGTTCGCGACGGTCTTCGACCCATCATCCAGGAGCTGGAGTGCCACGAGTTCGATGGCACAGGGCCGCTACTATCCAACGACCACCACTCTCCCCAACGGTGAAATTCTGGCCGTGTCCGGCCACGATACGACCAAAACGGTCGTCACGATCCCGGAAATCTGGAACGGCAACGGATGGCGCCGACTCACGACAGCGTCTCTCGCGATACCCGCCCCGTATTATCCGGCGATGTTCGTCGCGCCGAACGGCAAGGTGTTCCTCGCCGGCTTCCCCCAGACCACGCGCTATCTCGACGTCACCGGAACCGGCCAGTGGACCACGGTCGGGAACCGGAACGTGGCCGACCGGACACTCGGATCCGCGGTGATGTACGCCCCGGGAAAGATCCTGTACGCGGGCGGCGGCAAAGGCCCTCCCTACGACGCTCCTCCCACGGCATCGGCGGAAGTGATCGATCTCAACCAGGCGTCCCCCTCTTGGCGAACCGTTCCGAGTATGGCCTTCGCGCGGCGCCAGACGAACGCCACGCTGTTGGCGGACGGCAGTGTGCTGGTGACGGGAGGGACCAGCGGCTCAGGCTTTAATGACCAGGCAGGTGCAGTACACTTTGCCGAGCTCTGGAATCCCCGGACTGAGACGTGGACGACCATGGCTGCTGAAGCAAAAAATCGAACTTATCACTCGATCGCGTTGCTGTTGCCCAACGGCAAGGTGCTCTCGAGCGGCAGTGGCGAGGGTGGCGGGATTTCGTATGCGAACAGCGAGTTCTCGGCCCAGGTGTTCAGCCCGCCGTACCTGTTCAATTCCGATGGGAGCCTGGCCGCGCGGCCCAGCATTACCTCAGCGCCGTCGAGACTCGCCTATGGCCACTCGTTCAGCGTCGAGACCCCGAATGCGGGATCCGTTACCCGGGGCACTCTGATCCGGTTCTCCTCCGTCACCCACGCGTTCAACCAGAGCCAGCTCATTTATCCGCTCGCCTTCGCGGCCACCAGCTCGACGACAGTTAGCGCTGTGGCGCCGGCCAATGGCAACTTGGCGCCTCCCGGACCCTATATGCTCTTCTTGATTAATGGGTCGGGCGTTCCTTCGGTGGCGAAGATGGTGACGGTAGGCCCGTAGCACACCAGCAGCGGCCCCATAAGGGCCGACCAGCGGTTCCTTGCGGCTCGTTCTTAGGAGCGGGGATCAGCCCCGCGATCAAGCGCTGATTCACCGAACGCATGGACCAGCTTCGGTGCGAACCGCGCCAGCGCAACCGTGGCTTCAGGCTCAGCTCCCGAAGCCAGGATCCCTGACAACTCCCGGGCCAGATCGGGCCGCGCCTCGCCGGCCACCCGGCGCACGAAGGCGTCGGGATCCACCTCGTGCCGCATCATGTCGCGCAGTGCCTGAGTGAACAACACGTTGTGGGAGCCTTCCCAGGTTTCCATCACGATGGCATCCCGCCAGAGCCGGGGAAGCGGAGAGAAGCGCTCCTCCACGCCGTTGCCGCCGAGCAGCATGATGGCCTCGTGGATGAGGGCGGTGGCCTCACGCGTGAGCACCGGCTTGGCGAGGCTCAGCAGGTATCGGAAGTCGAGCGCCTCGGTTGAGGTTTCACTCCCGCTCTGGTCGGCGGCGCGCCACAGGCGGGTAAGCTCGAAGAGCGAGGCGAGGCTGCGCTCCCGGGCGGTGCGGATCCCGTCCAGCGTCTCTCGAACCAGCGGAAACTCGACCAGCCTGCGACCGAAGGCCTGACGGAAGTCGGCGTAGGCCGTGGCGATCCGCTCGGCCCGCCGCAGAAACGCGGCGGCGACACCGACGCAGGCCATGCGCGAGGTCACCAGTACCAATGATGTGACGTTTGCGAGACCGCGGTCGAGCGGACCTACC
>DASXTD010000270.1:0-8105 GCA_036505655.1 Chloroflexota bacterium | reverse complement strand
GGAAGCGCTCGGTCACGCCTGAGAAGATCAGCTGGGGAATGATCTGGGCGGGAGTAACAGAGGAGGTGCTGGTCGAGGCGGAGTGGGCCTGGCGCGTGGTGTAGCCATCCCAGGTCTTCATCGAGGCTCCGGCAGTGAGATTGGCGGAGCCGTGAAAGTGGACTGGCACGCCGAGCTTCTCGCACACGTCCCAGATCGGGTCCCAGCGGGGATCGGTCAGGTGCGCCTGACCGCGGGGCGTCTTGCCAGGCAGATTTACGCCTCGATGTCCGCCTTCGACCGCTCGCTCGATCTCCCGTGCGATCTCTGATGGCTCGCGCAGCCAGGGCACACCGGCCAGCGGCAAATAGCGGTCGCTCACCTTGGTCCAGTCGGAAAGAATATCGTTGTAGGCGCGGATCGCATCCAGCTCAAAATCCGGATCCCCAAAGCTGTCGTAGCTACCTCCTGGTGGGTTGGGGAACAGCACCTCGCCGTCAACGCCATCGATGTCCAGCGCCCTGAGCCGCTCGGCTGGGTCGTAGGCCATGCGGGGCACCTCTTCCCAGCGCATCGGATAGGTGGGGAAGGGATCGCCCATCAAGGCCGGGCAGTTGCAGACGCCCATACTGAAGCCGCGCGCTGCTCCGGGCCGCCTACCATAGATGCTCCATCCGTCGACGGAGTTGCCGTCGCGCTCCACCGAGACGATTTGAGGGATCTTGTCGCCCCACTTGCTGGCCGACATCCGGGAGATGAAGTCGTCGCGATCAAACGCGGCGTGCGAGTCCGCGCTAAACAAGCCAAATTTGATTTCCATGCCACCTCCCAGGCTCTGCCGTCGGGTAGGGTGGGGCCTTGTGCCCCGCCGCGTTCATCGCTTTCGGGCAAGCGGCGGGGGACGAGCCCCCGCCCTACCGGTGCGAGGCCGGCGCCAAGAGTTTACTGCGTTCGACCGAATACTCGCTCAGCTTCGCTTGGGCTGGTCGCGCTCGAGGATGACTATCTCGCCCGGGCGGGCCGGGCCCGACTGCACCACTGCCGCAACCAGGCCACGGCGGTTCATTAATGTGTCGTCGTAGACTTTTTTGCTAGTCGCCTGAATGATGCCCGGGCAGGTGAACGCTTGCAGCTTGGTACAGGGAAAATTCTGGGCGGTGACCTCCAGGATGACCCCGCCACTCAGCAGCAGACGATCGCCTGCCTCGATATCGCTTAGATCTCCCAGCCCGGCCACCAGCAAATTCTCGTTGAACTGCCCTGGCTGCAGCTGCAGGCCCAACGTGGCATTCAGATCCTGCCGCACCTCATCCGCGACGATGCTGACCGCGCGCAGGTACCGAACCACCCGGGTTCCGCTTACCGGGTTGATCGGAGCCACCGCGTGCGCGTCCCCCACGATGCCGTGGACCGCCATGTGCACCAACAGCTGAGGAAATTTTGGGAAGTCGCGCGCAGGGCTGATGCACACTGCAACAACGGTCCCAGTCTTTACCGGCCGGGCCATCTCGTCCATGAACGTGATTCTACGCTGGCATTTCTTCCCGCGCTCGGATGAGGGTCCGGGGCAGCCCTCACCCCATTTGACGGCCTTCACTCGTCCACCCCTCAGGCATTGCAACCCGATACCGCTCCGCGCACTTCTCCCGCTGCGGCAGGAGAGGGAACTGCCTAGCCGCTGCTATAACTACCGCCAGCTAGGCTGTGTGGAGTAGAGCCATGCGTGGCACGATCTGTCGGCTCATAGGACTCGTGGCGCTGGGGTCAGTGCTGGCAACCGCCTGCCAGGGCGCCAATAACTCTGGTACGACCTCACAGGCGGTCCAAGCCCCCACGGCTCCGCAGCACATCTTGCGCATCGTCGCCAACGTCCTCCCCAATGACCTGTCTGCCAAGCCGCTCGCGAACGCTTCCGCCAGCGGGGTCGCCGCTCCCGACTCAACCTCCTTATTCAACGCCACGCTCAGCTACATCGACGAGCGCGGCCACGCCAGCGGTTATCTCGCGGAATCGCTCCCCCAGCTCGACACTGCTAGCTGGCGGCTGCTGCCCGATGGAACCATGGAAACGACTTATCGCCTGAAGCCGAACCTCACCTGGCACGACGGGAGCCCCCTTACTTCGGACGATTTCGTTTTCGCCTACCAGATCTACACCACCCCGGATTACGGTGTAAATCGCAGCATCCCCATCCGCTACATGGCCGGGGTGGAGGCACCCGACTCCCGCAGTCTGTTCATCCGCTGGGGACAGAGCTACGTCAACGCCGGTCGCCTGGATAACGACTTCCCGCCGCTGCCGGCCCATCTTTTGCAAAGCGAGCAGTCGGGAGAGAAATACCTCCCCAACAGCTCGTTCTGGACCACCAACTACGTGGGCGCGGGTCCCTATAAGCTGGCTTCCTTCGAAGCTGGAGTGGCCATCGAAGGCAATGCGTTCGACGCCTACGCTCTCGGCCGCGCCAAGATTGACCGCGTCTCTCTGCGCGCGATCTCAGATACCAACTCGGCCGTGGCCGCGGTGCTGGCGGGCGAGATGGACTACGGTATGAACCTGTTCCGTGCTGAGGAAGGATTGGTGCTGGAGCAGGACTGGGTTCCCACCGGGGCGGGGATCGTCTTATGGGAGCCGTTGGGCAGCCGTACCCTGAACTTCCAATTCCGGCCGGAGTTCGCCCAACCACCCGAGGTCGGCAGGGACGTCCGAGTACGCCAGGCGATCGCCTACGCGATCGACAAGCAAGAGTCCTTCGACGTAGTCACCGGCGGTCACGGCCTGCAGAGCAACACCCGTTCCCATCCGGGCGAAGAGTACCAGCCGCTCGTGGATCGGGAGGTGACTAAGTATTCCTACGACCCGCGCAAGGCCGTTCAGCTGCTGCAGGACGCAGGCTTTTCACAGACAGCGAACGGGCAGTGGTTGAGGCCCGCGGGCGGAGGGGGCGGGCCGGTGCAACTGCCCATTTCGTACACGGGCGGCTCCAAGCTGTTCGAGCACGAGAATTTCATCATCGTCGATCAGCTTCGTCGCTTCGGGATCGACGCCAGCTCCAAGCTGTTCCCATCCTCTGGCACTCCGCAGGATCGCGCCCAGCTCCCTGGCATGGACTCGGTCGGCTCCGCGGATCCCACCCAATACCGCACAGTGAATACCCCCACCGCCGACAACCGCTGGAGCGGGGCCAACCGTGGCGGCTATGCGAATCCGGAGCTTGACCGCCTCGCCGACGCCCTGGACAAAGCGATCGTCCCCAGCGAGATCGTGCAAGCCACGATCCAATTGGAGAAGCTGACCAGCAGCGACTTACCAGGCATCTTCCTCTACTACCATTCCCGGGCCTGGAACCACGTCGCCAACCTAACTGGTCCGACGGTACGCCAGTCCCTTTCGGCCGGGCACCCCCTACGCCGCATCTATCAGTGGGAATGGACTGCCTGATATGCCGAGTCGGATCACGCTCCTGGTTATGGTCCTTGCCGTCCTGTCCGCGGGCTGCTCGGCGCCCCAGAGCACCTCGTCTGGCTCGATTCCCAACAGCCAGCCCGGGCCGATCCGCATCCTGGTGATCGCCGAGCGATTCGAGGTCGTCTACCTTTCGCCGAAGATCCAGGGCAGCAGCAGCCCGATCAACACAACCCGCCTATTCAACGCCGCCCTTGTGATGTTCGATAACGTTGGTGCACCGCGGCCCTATGTCGCTGAGGCCCTTCCCCAGCTCAACACCAGCTCTTGGCTGGTACTCCCCGACGGCCGCATGGAGACCACCTATACGCTGCGCACCGCCCTCACATGGCAGGACGGCACGCCGCTTACCGCGCAGGACTTCGCGTTTGCCTTGCGGGTGTACAAAGACTCTGGCCTGGGCGTTTTCCTCACCGCGCCCCAGGGCACTATCGACGCCATACAGACGCCCGACCCGCGCAGCGTTGTGGTGCAGTGGCGATCCCTCAACCCGGACGCGGGCATCCTGAGCTTCGGCGATCTGGATCCGCTCCCCAGTCAACTCATGGAATCCGCCTTCAACGATTACGAGCAGGGCAGGGCCTCGCGCGAGACCTTTCTCGGCAACCCGGCCTGGTCCACCGAATACGTAGGGGCCGGACCGTATCGGCTTTCGCACTGGGAGCCAGGCGCGCAACTCGAAGGTATTGCGTTTGACGGCCACGTGCTGGGACGCCCCAAGATCGACCGCATCGTTCTCCGCATCATCGGCGACGAAAACACCGTGCTCGCGGCCGTGCTGGCCGGCGGTCAGGTGGACTACACCGAGTTCTTCACTTTGCGTGTCGAGCACATCCCGGTGCTGAGAAGGGAGTGGGAAGCGGCAGGCAAAGGCGCGGTTGCCGCCGGGCCCAGTTCCGCAGTGGCGCTGCACGTGCAGCAGCGGCCCGATTACGTCGGTGACCCCGGCTGGCTGGACCTGCGGGTGCGCCGAGCCATCGCACATTCACTCGACCGCGCAGCCCTCAATGAGGGGCTGTTCAACGGCATCGGTTTCCCGACCGAGACCATCGTGTCACCTACCGAGTCGATCTATCCCGACGTCGATCGGGCGATGACTAAATATCCGTACGATCCCAATCGGGCCGTTCAGTTGATGGGCGAGGCCGGCTACACCCGTGACACCGAGGGCCAGTTCGTTGCCCCGGACGGCAATCGCTTCCGCCTCGACTTCTCGGTTACCGCCGGACCGGAGTTCGAGCGCGGCCAGGCGATCTTGAGCGACTCGTGGCGGCGGACTGGCTTCGACGTCCACCCAGCAATTCTGGCGGCCGCCCAGGCCAGAGACGTACAGTCGCGCTCCACTTTTCCGGGTCTATCTTCGCGCGGCGGAGGTCTCGCAGAGGTACATTTCACCGCTGCCGAGGTCGGGTCACCCGCCAATGGCTGGGCCGGAGACAACCGTTCTGGCTGGACCAACCCTAATTACGAGCGGCTCTGGTCCGCCGCCAACGCGACGCTTGACCGCGCGGAACGAGCACGCGACTCGGCGCAGATGCTGGCGCTGGTGACCGAGAACTTGCCGATTTATCCACTTTACTTCGCGATCCAGGTGAGGACGCGCGTTACCGGCCTCCAGGGCCCCGACGATGAGGCGCTGGTTACCGGCTTCGGCCTGGCCAGCAAAGGCACGACGTCGCACTGGAACATCTACGAGTGGCAGTTCAATTGAGTTGAACGGCGACAAGATTCGCATTCAGGGCCTGGACAAGATCTTTCCCTCCAAGCAAGGCAACGTGCCCGCCCTCCAGAACGTCTCGCTCACCATCCCCGACGGGCAGTTCTGCTGCATCGTCGGCCCTTCCGGGTGCGGCAAGACGACACTCCTGCGCATTCTTGCCGGCCTCGAACAGCAAACTGCTGGGTCCCTGGTCTTGCGCCAAAACGACCGCCGCACCGCCCTCAACTCCATGGTGTTCCAGGAGCAATCGGTATTCCCGTGGATGAGCGTGGAAGACAACATCGGCTACGGTTTGCGCATGCGAGGGGTTCCGCGCGCGACCCGACGGGACGTAGTCGACTACTACCTGCGCCAGACCGGCTTGACTCGGTTCGCACACGCATTCCCGTACCAGCTGTCAGGCGGTATGAAGCAGCGCGTCTCAGTGGCGCGGGCCTTTGCGAACGATCCGGAAATCCTGCTGATGGATGAGCCATTCGCGAACCTGGATGAGCAGAACCGCATTCTGCTCCAGGAAGAGCTGCTCAAGATCTGGGAGGAATCGCGCAAAACCGTCGTCTTCATCACGCACTCGATCGACGAGGCGGTCGTGTTGGGGGATCGCGTGGTGGTGATGACCGCGCACCCGGGCACGATCAAAGCAGAAATTGCGGTCGATCTCCCCCGCCCGCGTAAGGTCTACGAGTTGAAGGCGACGGCCGAATTCGGCCAATTGGTCTATCGTGTATGGGAGTGGTTGCGCGACGAGGTAATGCGTGCCAGTCAAGAAGAACCAGTCCACGAGGCGAGGACCTAAATGTCGCATTGTCATTCCGAGGAGGGCCACAACGAGGAATCCGTTCCTTGCGGGGCGCGGATTTCTCGCTTCGCTCGGAATGACAGTGCGATGTTACAGAGGCAGGTCAGATGACTGAGATCGCCGAACCGCGGGTGGTGTCACCGAATGCGTTGACGGTTCGAACGAGCGCCGCCGCTCCCGAACGGGTCCGAGCCAAGGTTGCAGAGCGACTAATCTCGTTCTTCTCTCCGCTGCTGCTTCTCGGGCTGTGGGAGCTCCTGGTGCGCGTGGAACTCCTCGATGCACGGTTCTTCCCTGCTCCCAGCCGGGTGCTGGTGGCCTTCTGGCAGCTACTCATATCGGGCCAACTGCTCGGCCACGTTGGCATTAGCCTCCTGCGCAGCGGAATCGGTTTCGTACTGGGAGGCGTCCCCGCGCTGATCATCGGTCTCTCTATGGGCCTCTTCCCCATGGTCCGCGCGGCCATCTGGCCCATGATTGGCGCGCTCTATCCCATCCCCAAGATCGCCATTCTGCCGCTCGTTATGCTCATATTTGGACTGGGCGAATCATCCAAGTGGGTCATCATCGCGGTAGGGGTATTTTTCCCCATCCTGATCAACACGATGGCCGGCGTGATCAACATCGATCCTATCTACCTGGATGTCGGCCGCAACTTTGGGGCCAGTCGGATCAATCGCTATCTCACCATCGCGCTACCGGGCGCGTTGCCGCTCATCATCACTGGCGTCCGCTTGGCCTGGGGAGTGGCGCTGCTGCTCATCGTGGCGGCTGAATTCGTGGCGTCCAAGTCGGGGCTGGGCTACCTCATCTGGCAATCCTGGCAAACCTTCGCCGTGGACCAGATGTACGTCGGCATCATCACGATTTCGGGCTTGGGCTACCTGTCGTTCGTCCTACTCGACGAGCTCGGCAAGATCCTCGTCCCCTGGAAGCCCGGCACCGTCTCTTAGTAGGGTCTGTTACACAAGTGAGCGGCCTTAGGCCAGCCTTGTTATGGCAACGACATGGGCTCGTTACAGACTTGTAACGGTCAGATGACTAGACTACCATGGGCGGCGGGCCTACGACGACTCGGGGCCACTCATCTTTCGGGAGCGGTCTACGTCGAGCTACTCGGGCCCCGCGTCAGTCTTCGTGCGCAGCTTGCCATCGGCAGTCATCGCGATGGATGCCGAAGGCTGCCTCACCGCCCTCAATCCGCGAGCGGAGCAACTCCTGGGCACCACAGCCGAGCAGGCAATCGGGCGTCCCTATCCAGAAGTCCTGGGGCCTTCGTTTTCGGATCGGGTGTTGTCTCTGTTCCTTCATGTCTCGCGCCGAGGGGAGAGCGGCGAACCCCGCGTGCTGGAAATGGCGCTGCCGGGCGGACGTCGAGCAACTCTGTTGGCCAACCTTGGCCCTCTGCGCGATGGGTCGGGCAAACTGACCGGCTTCCTGCTGGCCATCGAAGAGCGCACGTCAGTAACTGACGTCAACGAACTGGCCGCCAAAGCCGAGCACCTCGAAACCACTCTAAAGCGCTATGTCGGAGACCTGGTTGGGGGATTCGCGGGAGCGCGGCCGTCCTTCACACAAGTCGGAGGGTCTGTTCAGACCATCAGCGTGATCCACGCCGACGTGCGCGGTTTCACCACAGTGGCTGAAGTATTGCCGCCGGAAGAAGTCATGGCGCTCCTCCTTCGCTACCACAGTGCTGCCGTGGCCAGCCTCGACGAGCTCAGAGCCACCATGTCCCGTTTTATCGGGGATGCGATCTTGGCCTTCTGGAACGCACCGGAGCCATGCTCAGACCACGCCCGCGTGGCCACCCAGGGCGCGCTGGCTCTCCGTCGTGCAGTTGAGGCGGTGGGGTCGGATCTCCGCTATGGCATCGGAATCCACACCGGAGAAGCCCTCGTCGGCAACCTCGGCTCCGAGCAGTTCATGAACTACACGGCCATCGGCGACACCGTGAACGTGGCGGCAAGGTTGCAGGGCAAGGCCAGGCCCGGCGAGGTAGTCTGCTCCGCTGCGACGCTCACCGCGGCGGGGGCGGGCATACGAACCACCCCGCTCGGGCCCCTGGTGGTGAAGGGCCGCAAGAAACCTGTCGACGCCTTTCGGGTTGAGGGGATTGAAGTTTGAGCCTCCAGCCGGGCAGCA
>DASXTD010000269.1:0-4632 GCA_036505655.1 Chloroflexota bacterium | reverse complement strand
GCCCGTAGCCGGTCGTGGCCTCGTAGCGAACACCGTTCTCTTCCGCCGCTCTGCCCTCGGGAGTCATAGAAGAGCGGCGGCGGGCGCGGTACGCATGCCTGCGAGGAAGAAGGCCCTTCTCATTGAACTCCTGGACCACCTTGAACCACGCCACGTGGGTGGCGGCCATTACGTGGTAGTCGTCGCCGATGAAGTTCTCGGACAGGTGCTTCCAGTTGCCCGGCGTTCGGTATCGATGCCAGCCGGGGAGAGCTTCCAGTCCGCCCACGGGCTCGCCGAGCACGAAATTCTGCAGCCACCAGCAGCCATCCTCGCCCAGCCATTTTTCGAGCGGCGGGGCGCTCGCGTCGAACGAGGCGAATAGGAGGCCTTTGAAGTTCTGGAACCGCGGTGCCTCCTCCAGGCCCCATTCCGCCTTGTTCAATTCACCTCGGTAGAGCGGCTGCTCCATGGGCATGCCGAGGAGGCTGCCGTCGACGCCGTAGGTCCACCCGTGGTACGAGCACGTGAAGACGGACGCGTTGCCGCGATCGAACAGGCACACCTGGTTGCCGCGATGGGCGCAGCGGTTAACCAGGACATGGATCTTGCCCGCCATGTCCCGGGTGAGGATGACCGGCACCTCGCCCATGTAGTTGGTCACGTAATCGCCGGGCTTGCGGATCATGTCCTCGTGCCCGACAGTGAGCCAGGCCCGCCCGAAGACTCGCTCTTGTTCCTGCCGGTAAATATCATCGTCGAAGAGGACCGTCGGCGAGATGAGCCCTTCCTGCCAATTGACGAGCTCGCGCAAGCTATTAGACGTTACGGCAACCATGAGACCCCCTCTTCCCAACGCCGGGATGTACTATACGCACCCAGGGCGAGGTATCAAATGGCTGCTGCTAGTGGGACGTTGCAAGCGGCAACGGTGCTGGACGAGCTGCGCAAATGCGGCGTGACGCATGTGGTGTGGCTGCCGGACAGCGAGACTGGCTACATGTATGAGGCTATGCTGGAAAGCGAGCTGACCCTGGTGCCGATTTGCCGGGAGGGCGAATCAATGGCGGTAGCGGCCGGCCTGATCATGGGCGGGAAGCGGCCGGTGGTCCTCATTCAAAGCACAGGCCTGTTTGAGTCGGGTGACTCGGTGCGCGGACTTTGTCTGGACCTCCATCTCCCGTTGCTGTTCATGATTGGCTATCGCGGCTACGTGGGGCAGGGGCGGACCCCGACCGACTCGGCGGCGCGCTTCCTGGAGCCCATCCTCGATGCGTGGGGTATTCCCCACTACACGGTCGAGTCTGATGCCACCTGCCACTACATCTCGGAGGGCCATCAGCAAGCGCAGGCCGAAAGCCACCCCGTCGCCGTCCTTATGGGCAAGGAATACGCGGGATGAGCGGAGCGACCCCGCGGCGGGAGATTAGCGAGCCGTCGGCAGCGCTGCGGGTGTTCTCGCGAGCACGTAAAGACGAAATCGTTGTTCTTTCAGAGACTACTCGGCAGGATTGGCCGCCCCTCTCCACGCGCCCGGAGCTCGACATTCCCATTACTGGCTCCATGAGTAAGGCGTCGTCGTTCGGCCTAGGCGTGGCACTCGCACGTCCGGACCTCGGTGTCTGGGTGTTGGACACCGACGGCGCGCTGTTGATGAACCTGGGATCGCTGGTCAGTATCGCCAAGGCGAAGCCGGCGAACCTGCTCCACGTCGTCTACGACAATGAGGCATATGACACGACCGGCGGCCAACCGACGCCCGGCGCCGGCATCGCTGACTTTCGGGCGATTGCTCTCGGGGCTGGTTATCCGGCCGCATACGCCTTCGATGATCTGGAGGTTCTGGAGGAGGAGCTGCCGGCAATCCTGACTGGTCCCCGACCCGCGCTGGTAGTGCTCAAAGTAGCATCGCTTGGACGCCGGGACAACGTCGAGGGTATGAAGCCCACCTACCAGGCCTTCGTCGCCCTCAAGGACTACCTGGCCGAACATTAGAGGACTCCGGGTCGGAGATTAGACCCCGAAGGCGGAGTCGAGTCGTCCTGCCATCGCCCACTGTTTCAGGGCAAGACCCTCGAAGAGGGCTTGCAGTTCACGCATCCAGATCTTCCGTAACAGGACGATCATGACGTCCGATTGGCCCAGTCGCTCGTTGGCGCGGTCTGGGATCTGCCCCTGGCCGACCTGGGCCACGACGTCCTGGATGTTCACGATATCTGGCCGCCCCGTGATGTCTCCAACTCGCAGCTCCCCGCGGAGCACTGACCACGCCAGCTCGTTAGCCGAGTCTCCCTGCCTCGTGCCCATGCGCTCGCGATACCGCTCAGCAGCTTGGCCGGTCAGACGGACGAAGCTCACGTTGAAGCTGCGATGCGTGAGGTCGTCGACCGGCACCCGCCAGGCGAACTGGTCAGGTTCTTCCTTGCCGCCACTCTCGGGGGCCGGCGCGCCTTTGAAGACCAGCAGGTTAGGCATCACCAGGTGCAGAATACGGACTGTTCCGTTGGCGCGGGTACCGCGGCGGATGATGCCGTACTCGGTCTCCTCCCCCGATATCTCGGGCAAGAAGTTAGTCAAGCCTGCATCACTGAACTGCGATGATCGATGGACGAACGCGATGTGCGCCTCGTCCATGTTGTTCTCGATGCTGTTGAAGTAGCTGCATTCACGTAAATAGCTGTGGGTCTCTAGGACGCCCTCGCCTTCGAGTTGGGCGTAACGAGGAAACGGTGGTGGCTCGTCTCGACGGCCGTCACCAGTTTCGTGCTCGGACGTTGCCTCCTGAGGCCGCCCCGCTCGGTCACCGAGGTACGCGAACACCAGCCCCAGATACTCCCGTGTGGGGTAGCTCTTGATTTTGATGCGCTCACAGAAGGGCCGCGGCTCAGCGGGCTGTTCTACGCACTGACCGTTGGGAGCATACGTCCAGCCATGATAAAAGCAGCGGAGATTGTCTCCTTCCACCCAGCCGGTCGATAGCTGCGTGCCCCTATGGGCGCACCGGAAAGCCAGAAGGTGGGGCGCTCCACCATGACCCCGGTAGAGCGTGAGGTCCTCGCCGAGAATCCGGAGCGGGACCGCGCGGCCAATTGGTAGCTCGTGGGCGAGGTAGACGGGCTGCCAGAACTGGCGCAGGTACCGTCCTCCGAGGGTATCGGGTCCGACGTGCACGAATTCGTCTGGTCGTACCGAGAGTGTCGGCGCCACTTCGAGAGCCATACGGATCAAAGGCTCACTGGTCGTGTCATCTGGGCGAAGGGCTTCCGGAGACCTGCCTGTTCCACCAGAGGCAGCACATCCCGGATCCACTGGGGCTGCTCGACTTCATTGTTTACCCAGGAGAGGAGGCATCCCGAGATTCCGACATCCGAGAGCTCCACCAGCTGGTCGACGATGCTCTCGGCCGTCCCGATGAGCGGATGGCCACCCCACCCGGGAATCCGAGGCAGAGATCCGACGGTGGGTGCCGGAGCTCGACGTCCAGTGGGGTCACCGTCATGGTCTCCCTGTAACTGGTGGCCTCGGCCAAACCGGCCGCCCAGGTAAAGACTTCGAAGCTGTCCCCATTGAAGTCGGTGAGTCCGCCGAACCCCTTCCAGCGCCCGACTGGGACCAGGGCTTCAAAGCCGGCCTGGTCAGCTCCCTGGGCCAATTCCTTGGTGATGGCCCAGCTGAGCTTGAGCGTTCCTTCGGCGGTGGAGGCTACCGTCCCATTACTGCAGTTAGTGCAAAAGGTTCCCAGCTTCATCCGGTTCTGATTGAACAGCGGATTCGTCGCGTTCAACTCTGGAGCTCCCGACGCCTCGCAACCTGAGGCGGGTTATGTCTGTGCGCGATTCCGGAATTGCTGTGGTCAGCCGAGCCCAAGGATAGCATGGGCGCCGACCAGTGGAGGTTACCGTGGACCGGCTTACCCGAATGATCGCAGATAGGTCGCCAACTTGCGGGCGGCGCGGCCTCGGTGGTTGACGCGCAGGCGTTCCGGGTTGTCGAGTTGGGCCAGGGTACGGCTTAGCCGAGGCAGGAGGACGATGGGGTCGAAGCCAAACCCGCCCTCGCCGGCCGGTTCGAAGGCGATGCGGCCGATACAGGTCCCTTCGAAGAGGCGTTCAGCACGATCGGGTTGCACCAGTACGAGCGCGCAATGGTAGTGACAGCGGCGTTTGCTCGCCGGGAGACCTGCCAGGAGCTCCAGGATGCGGGCGTTCTTGATGGGCCCGTCGGGGAGGCCTTCGAAACGGGCGCTGAAGATGCCGGGCGCACCCTCCAGGGTATCGATCTCCAGACCTGAGTCTTCGCCCAGGGTGGGCAGGCCGCTGGCCTGGAAGTAGGCAGCCGCCTTGAGCCGCGCATTCTCTGCGTATGTGGCGCCGGTCTCGGCCACTCCAAGCGATAAGCCAACGTCAATGGGGGAGCAAAGATCCCAGCCACACTCTGCCAGACAGAGGCGGAGATCGCGCAGCTTACCGGCGTTCGATGTGGCCAACAGGAGCTCGGGGCTTCGCTCCCGCAGTGAAAAGTTGTCACCCTGAGCCGCAGCGAAGGGTCTCCCGGGAGATGCTTCGCTGCGGCTCAGCATGACAATCCTTTCTTCTGATTCAGTCGGGCTGCTCCCCCACGGCGCTCTTGAGATGATCTAGCCGCACCACATTA
>DASXTD010000268.1:0-9286 GCA_036505655.1 Chloroflexota bacterium | reverse complement strand
GGGCCATCTGAGCCAGGGCGCCCCCACGGGGTCCCATGACGACGCCGGTGCGGATCAATGCGACCCGGACTCCGAGCGCTTCGGCCGGCTTGGCTGCCGCCTCCCAGTCCACTACCAGGCGGGCCAGGAAGTCACCGCCGGGTGGATCCGCCTCGGTGACGGTCGCATCGCCACGGTCGCCGTAGTATCCGACGGCCGACTGGTTCACGAGCACCGCTGGCCGTCGCGAGGCTCGGTCGATAGCAGCGACCAGCGCGTGGGTGGGTTGAGTCCGGCTTTCGATGAGGACTTGCCTGCGGGCCGGGTTCCACCGTCCGCCCGCGATGGACTCCCCGGCCAGGTTGACGACGGCATCGGCACCATCGATTTCGTCAGCCCACGGTCCAAGAGTGCGCCCGTCCCACTGGCGAGCGGCCAGTTTGGGTCTGGCTTGTCGCGACAAGACCACGACCTGGTGCCCGTCGCCGGCCAGTGACGAGCACAGCGCCCGCCCCAGCCAGCCATTCCCGCCCGCGACAACGACTTTCATGGGAGAATTGCCACATGACAAACGCGAAGTTGGTCGAATGTGTGCCCAACGTGAGCGAGGGGCGGCGGCGCGACGTCATCGAGCGGCTGTCCGATGCGGCGGCCAGCGTGGCCGGAGCGCGTCTGGTTGACGTGCACTCGGACGCCGACCATCATCGCTCGGTATTCACCATTGTGGGTGGCTCGGACGCAGTCGAAGAAAGCGTGCTGCGGCTCGCCGCGGTGGCCATCGAACACATTGATCTCCGCCAGCATCGGGGCGTGCACCCGCGGATCGGCGCGCTCGATGTAGTGCCCTTCGTTCCACTGGCCGCTACACCGATGTCAGTCTGCGTGCAGCTCGCTCATCGGTTCGGCCGCCGATTGGCAGAAGCATTCGCCATCCCAGTGTACTTCTATGGCGAAGCCGCCCTCCTGCCCGAGCGACGGCGCCTGGCAGATATCCGACGCGGCCAGTTCGAAGGGTTGACCGAGAGCCTCGCGCATGATCCGGGTCGAGCCCCCGACGTTGGCCCAAACACGTTCGGACCGTCCGGCGCCACGGCGGTGGGCGCAAGGCAGCCCCTCATCGCGTTCAATATCTGGCTGCGGACATCAGACCTGGCGGTCGGCGAAGCCATTGCTCGCGTGGTGCGAGCTTCGAGCGGCGGGTTGCCGGGCGTTCAGGCGCTGGCCTTCACCTCCTCCCGGCCCGGCATGATCCAGGTCTCGCTGAATCTGACCGACCTGGCCGCCACACCTTTGCACGTGGTTGTGGCGAAGGTGCATGAAGAGGCACGTTGCCGAGGCGTGGAACCGGCCGAGAGTGAGCTGGTAGGACTCGCTCCAGCCAGCGCGGTTCTGGGGACGGCCGCCGCCGCGCTGGGCCTACCGAGCTTGGAGACGCGCCAGGTGCTCGAATTGGCGGCTGAAATTCCCAGTGTCATCCCGAGCCTGCAGCCAACGGATCTCCCGATTTGATCAACTGTCATGCTGAGCTCGCAGGCGAAGCATCTCCCGGGGGAACCGGTCCAGACGCCTGGCGCGATACCCACTGGGAGATTCTTCGTCGCTTCAGAATGACACATCCCCAGGAGGCTAAATGGAAATAGGCATCGCCGGACCGCCCGGGTCTGGGAAGACCACGGTCTTCAACGCTCTGACAAAGTCGCATGCGCAGACCGGCGGCGGCCAGCGCGATCCGCATCGGGCCGTCGTGAAAGTACCTGACGCCCGCGTGGATGCGCTGTCCGCGATCTTCCATCCCAAGTCAATCAAGTACGCCGACGTCGAATTTGTAGACGTCGCTGGGCTCGCCAAGGGCAGCGGCGCCGAGAGCGAGGCCGCCATCCTCGGACATCTCCGCACCGTGGATGCCCTCGCGCTCGTCGTGCCCGCGTTCGTTTCCGAAGCCGGCGTTGACGGTTTCGTGGCTGAGCTGGTCAGCCTTGGAGAGGATCTTGTCCTGGCCGATCTGGCCATCGTCGAGAAGCGGCATGAGCGCCTCGAAAGAGAAGTGCGCATGGGGGCCGGTACGCCCGCCGAGCGCCAGCTCCGCGACGCGGAGGTCGACGTATTGCGGCGGGTGAAAGATGTCCTAAATGAGGGTCAGCCGGTCTCTGCCCTGTCCCTAAATCCAGAAGATCTGGCCCACATTCGCAACTTTGGCCTGCTCACTGCGAAGCCAACTATTGCGATCGCCAACATCGGCGATGACGTGGCCGGCGGGGAGCGCCTGGTTGAGGCGGCTCAGGGCCGCCTGCCAGTGTTCGCCCGCGAAGTGCTCGCCATCCCCGGCCGGCTCGAGATGGAGCTCGCTGAGCTGGACGAGGACGAAGCCCAGGAGTTTATGGAAGCGATGGGCCTGCGCGCCCTCCATGCGGGCGAGGTCATCCAGGCCTCGTATCGGCTGCTTGACCTCATCTCCTTCCTTACCGCCGGTGAGGACGAGTGTCGAGCCTGGCCCATTCGGCGAGGGTCGACCGCCCTCGACGCCGCCGGTACGATCCATTCCGATCTGGCTCGTGGGTTCATCCGGGCCGAGGTCGTGGCCTACCAGGACTTCATCAATGCCGGCAGCACGGCCGAGGCCCGCAAGCGCGGGAAGCTCCGCTCCGAGGGGAAAACCTACGTCGTTGAAGACGGCGACGTCATTAACGTCTTGTTCAACGTCTAGGCGTTGGGCTCGCCCTGGTTGACCGCCTCGTAGACCTTCTTCTCGATGAAGACGTCGAGCAAGTCCTGGTCCACGTGGCCCATGCGGACCTCATCGACCAGGATGTCGAGCGCCTTGGGCACCGGCACAGCGCGCTTGTAAGGCCTGTCCGAAGCGGTCAACGCATCGTAGATGTCGGCGATCGTCATCATCTTGGACTGGAGCGGAATCTCTTCCGACGTGAGACCGCGCGGATAGCCCGTGCCGTCCAGCTTCTCATGGTGGGCGCCGGCGATGAAGGGCACGTTCTTCAGGTCGCGCGTCCACGGCATAATGGACAGGAAGCGGAACGTGTGGCTCACGTGCGACTCGATTTCTTTGCGCTCGCCCTCGGTGAGCGACCCGCGGCGTACTGAGAGCGCCAGCAGCTCCTGATCGTCGAGCAGAGTATGATCGTCGCCGTCAATGCCCTGGTAATGCTTCTCCCCGATGCTGGACAGGCGGGCCGCGCCTTCTTGATCGAGAACGGTCGGCTCATTGGTAGCCACGACTAACGCCAGATCTTCGTCGATGCCTCCGGCCTCGCGCTCAAAATCGGCGTCGAGCGAGGCCAGTGCGGCCAGGAATGCCTCCCGCCCGTGCTCCAGGACGTAGGCTAACTGCCTGCGGTTGTGGTCCGCCTCCAGCGATTTGCGGGCGTAGGCAAACCGCAGTCGAACGTTGTCGAGCTGCGGGTCGTAAAGCTTCTTCGCCTTGACGAGGACATTCTCGCGAACCCCGATCTTGCCAAAATCATGGAGCAGTCCGGCGTAGCGGATCTCCCGGATCTCGCGTTCGCCAAAGTGGACGTCCTTCCAGCGACCGACGGCGATGTCGCTGACCGTCGTGGCGATCCCTACGGTAAGCCCGCCGACGCGCTCCGAGTGCCCGGAGGTTGTGGGGTCGCGGGCCTCGATGGCGGTAACTGAAGCTCGAACGAAGCCCTCGAACAGCTTCTCGATGCTGTCCAGGAGCAGCTGATTATCGAGCGCCACAGCAGCCTGACTGGCGAAGGAGGCCAGAATGTCGTCAGCATCCTTGGGGAACGTCGTGACGGCGCGCTCGGCGATTTCAGGCGTCCTGAGGACGTCCTCCCACCGTCGCTTGTGATTGATCAGCTGGAGGACCCCAATGATCGTGCCCTCGTGGTTTTTCATCGGCACTACCAGCATCGACTTGGTCCGGTATCCGCTCCGGGTATCGAAATCACGATTGAAATGGAACGGCACATCGGGGGGAAGATCGTAGACATCGGGCAGGTGGAGTAACTCTCCGGTGAGCGCCACGTAGCCGGAAGCGCTTTTGTCGTTGATGGGCATGGTGAAGCGCTGGAAGGTCGACGGGATAGAGTCGTTCTGGGTAACCTCGAAGACCAGGATCGGGTTCTTCTCGGCGTCTTCGTCCACCAGGTAGAAGCTGCCCGCGTCTGCTTTGGTCAGCTCACGGCAGCGGCGGAGGATCAGATCTTCCAGCTTGTGGATGTCCCGCTCGGTCGAGAGGGCGGTCCCGATCTCGTAGAGGCTGTCGGCCTCCGTCTCTTTGATGGCAAGCTCGTTGCGCACCTGCTCCAGTTGCCGGCGTGTCGCAGCCGCCTTCATCGCGTTGTGGATCGCGGTGACGAGCGACATCTCGGTCAGGGGCAGCGGGAGCCAGGCCTCGACGGTCTCCGATGCTTCGTCGGCGATTCCATCCACCTCGCTCCCTACCAGTACCACTGCGAAGTTCGCATCGTGAAGGCGCTGGAGAGCTGCGTGCGGCGATTCTCGAGTGCTGAGAAGGGCAGTGGTGGCTACCACCGCTACGGCGGTTCCGCGTCGAGCCAAGAGCCTCTGGCTCTCCAACGGATCTGGCAGCGCAATGAGCCGGCAACCGCGAGCGCGCAGACCAGCTTGCAGACCGGGCGGGATGGTGCCTTCGCTGGCGGCAATGGTTGCAGATAGGCGCCGAGGCCGATGGCCCTGACTCACGCGGCTACTCCGATTAGATACACCCTGTGATCGAGTATAGGGCCAAAAGTTGAGAGCGCAGCGCTGCTACCGCCGGCTCGGGGTCTTTTTCTCGGCGTCACGATCGCTCGGGTCACTCATCCGCGGGGGCTCGGGAACCAGCCCATCATTACGGGACAGTTTGGCTTGCTCGTCCGGAACGTGAGCGATCTCGGCCAACGACATGCGCTCGAAATAGAGCACGACGAACCCTGCGATGGTGTAGGGGACGAACTGGGTGACGTGGTACACGATGGCCGCTGCTGCTGCTGGCGTCTTGTCCACACCGAAATAGACCAGGCCACCGATGATAGCCGCTTCCATCGCGCCTACAAATCCTGGGGTGGAGGGCAGGGTGAGTCCGATGGTGAGGATGAGCAGCACGATAAACGCGCTGGTCAAGGGGAGATGGATATCGAAGGCCTTCCACATGAAATAGAGCCCCAGACCATACGAGAACCAGACGACGATCGAAAGCACGATCGAGCCAATCAGCAGCTTGGGGCGATGAAAAACGCCTAATCCGCTGACGAAGGCACGCAGCCATCCGGCGGCGCGCGCGGCCAGATGCTCCGGCAGGCGGCTTAACAGCAATCCTGCCCACCGCAGCGTAGCTTCGGGCCATTCCACCAGCGCTACCAGGAGGCCCAGGGTGACCAGGTAGATGGCGGTGGCGACGTAACCCGCCACCTTTGCCACCTCCGGGAGAGGGTAGGCAATCAACGCGAAGATGAAGATGCCGGACGCAGTGAGACCATCGAACACGCGGTCAATCACGGCCGTCGCTAGGCACGTGCTAAACGGCAAGCCTTCCATGCGAGCACCGGCGTACGCGCGCAGAAACTCGCCAGCCCGCGCAGGCAGCAAATTGTTGGCCATCATGCCGATGAGCGTGGCGTTGTTGAGCTTCCAGAACGAGCATCGCTTGACCGGCCACAGCAAGAGTTGCCAGCGAGCGGATCTGACCAGAATCGCCACCACCAGAACTACCAGGTAGGGGATGAGATAGATCCCGTTCATGGCCTGCGTAGCCGCCCAGGCGCCTCCCAAGTCCACGTCTCGGAGAGACAGCCACAAGAGAACCGCGCTAACGACGACGCCGATCAGAACTTTCATCGCACCCTGGGCACCATAGTCTGACTCTCGGACGGGAACGCGCAGCTAAACAGGGCTGGCGGGCTGCAGGGGCTCTGGCTGGACCTGCTCGATGGCTGGCGGAGGCGCGTGGCGAGCGAGTAGCTCCTTGAGCTTTTCACGGCTGCGTTTTTCCAAACGCTCCTCCATCAGCTCCCAGCGCACGCGCTCGTGGTAGTCCAGGTGATAGCTGATGTTGTCTTGCTCGACGAAGCACGGGCGCCCGAGTGCCGGAAACAACTCAGTCAGAAAGGCTAGCTCCCATACTTTGTCCGAGCTGCGTTCTGCATCCAGCACGTCACTGGTGGAGGAGTAGTAGTCGAGCAGAATTCGACGCACCACGTCGTCCTGGCGGAATACGCCGCCGGGCGAATAGTGGGGCTTCCCCATTAGAAATCCCCGCGTGGCGCCAGCATTGACGCAGGTAGGAGCGACATAGCCGAAATTGGGCACAGCTTGCGCCATTTCCATCGTGCGCACAAGCGACCCCGAGCTCAATACCACGTCGTCGTCCATGAAACAGGTGTAGGGGCCATCAAGGCGGCGGAGGAGCTGAAGGCGACCCACGCTGAAAGCGCGCTGCTTGTCGCGGCTGCGCTCATACTCGCAGGAAATCTTACGGTCCTGGGCCAGCTTCAGAGCGAACAAGACGTCGTCACGCTCGATGACGGGCTTCTCCGCCGTATCTACGATGACAATTGAAAGCTTGGGCTCGTCGGTTAGCACCAGATTCGCGAGCACCATGGCCAGAGTGGGCTTGCCCTTGGTGAGCACCCCCACCTGTACGACTTCGTTGGTCACACTGCCCCCGCGGTTCGACTGGTGTCCAGCGTACCATTTCCCCAAGTGTGATGGCTAGCAGGGATTCCCCGCTGTTTTACGGCCATCATGGGCTCTCGCTCGAGGGTTGGGTTCCGAGACCGTTCCTCTTCGCTGAACTCGCGTTGCTCGGCCCGTTCGTCCTGTGGTATAAGCCCGAATAGTTGAATAGCAGTAAGCAATGAAGGGAACGAGTAGGCTGGCCGCGCCGTCTCAGAGAGTCCGGAGCCGGTGAGAACCGGACGCGACGCCCCAGACGAAAATCCTCCCCGAGCTGCCGCCCGAAGCCTGTCCTCAGCGGGTTGTAGATGCGGCCGGGATCGTCGCCCGTTATCCAAGGCGCGGGTATGAACACGTACCCGATCTGAGCTGGGTCCGCTTCGAGCAGACTAAATTGGGTGGTACCGCGGGATTGAATCCCGTCCCAACAGGGACGGGATTTTTTGTTGCTCGCGAAACGGCCGGCTGGACGGGAGAAAAGAGGGGCCATGACGCAACTACTGACCTATGACACGACCCTGCGGGATGGGACACAAGGCGAGCACGTAGCGCTCACCCTCGAAGACAAGGTCCGCATCGCCCAGAAGCTGGATGAGTTCCGCATTGACTACATCGAGGGCGGCTGGCCGGGTTCGAATCCGAAAGACTCGGAGTTCTTTGCTCGTGCCCGCGGCATCTCTCTCCATCACGCTCGGCTGAGTGCCTTCGGCAGCACCCGTCGCCCAGGCGTGGCGGCAGATCAGGACGAAGGCCTTCGCATGCTTCTGGACGCGGAAACACCCGTCGTAACGTTGTTCGGCAAGAGCTGGCCGCTGCACGTCACGGACGCGCTGCGGACCACCTTGAAAGAGAATTTGGCCATGATTTGCTCGTCGGTGGCCCTGTTCAAGGCCGAGGGGCGTGAGCTGATCTACGACGCCGAGCATTTCTTCGATGGCTATCGAGCCGATCCCGACTACGCAATGGCCACGCTCGCCGAGGCTGCTGGAGCCGGCGCGGACTGGATCATTCTCTGCGACACCAACGGGGGTGTCCTGCCCTGGGACATCGAGGAGATCGTGGGCAGAGTGCTCCTGGCCGGACACGGGCGGATCGGCATTCATGTGCACAACGATGCGGGGACCGCTGTCGCGAGCACCCTTGGAGCAGTCCGGGCCGGTGCCACGCAGGTCCAGGGGACGATCAACGGCATTGGTGAGCGGTGCGGGAATGTGGATCTATGCCCAGTGATTGCTGGCGCGGTCCTCAAGCTCGGCCACGAGATGTCGTGCGCGCCGATGCTGGATAAGCTGGCAGCGCTGTCGGCGTATATCTACGACGTAGCCAATCTGGCGCCGGTCGACAACCAGCCTTACGTTGGACGCAGCGCCTTTGCGCACAAGGGCGGAATTCACGTGAGCGCGGTCATGCGCAACGAAGCGACCTACGAGCACGTCGATCCAGCGAAAGTCGGCAACCTGCGGCGGATCCTGATCTCGGAGCTGGCTGGCCGCAGTAATCTGCAAGCCGCCGGACGCGAAATGGGTCTGGATCTGCCCGAAGGCACGCCCGAACGGGTCGTGCGCAAAGTGAAGGAGCTGGAGCACCGCGGCTACTTGTTCGAGGGGGCGGACGCGTCGCTAGAGCTGCTCTTGCGGCGGGAGCTGGGGACCTGGGAGAAGCGGTTCGAGCTGCAGGGTTATCGGGTGACGGTAGACCACGAGGGCGGAGCGCGAGCGCGTGCGGACGCCAGCATTCGGGTGGCTGTGGATGGCCGCGAAGAGCACACCGCCGCCAGCGGCACCGGTCCCGTGAACGCGCTCGACAAAGCGCTTCGCAAGGCGCTGGAGCCGTTTTACCCAGATATCCAGGGCATTCACCTGATCGACTATCGGACCCGGGTGCTGGGAGGCGACGCGGCAACGGCCAGCGTGGTGCGGGTGGTGATCGAGTCAGCCGATGAGCATGGCTCCTGGTCCACCGTGGGCGTCTCGGAGAACATCCTGGAGGCGAGCTGGGAAGCGCTCGCGGACAGTATCGAGTACGGTCTCGCCCGCCAACGCGGAGATGTCCTCGTCCCGGGCCGCCCGCTCCAAGCCGCGCTACCGACTGGGTAGGCTTGAGCTCGCCGGCTCCACCCCTAGCTAGGTTCCGCTCCCACCCCGCAAGCCTTTCAGTACAGGCATGGCCTCGAGGCGCTCGGGGGCCAGGCGGTCCCAGAGGATGCCCGTGGGCTTGGGCAAATTGCCGGGCGTGCGGAGAACGCGCGTAGGCGTGACGATGATGTCGACGGGAACGTCGAACGCCTCCATCGGGATAGCTTCTACCACCTGCACGTCGTGAACGGTGGTGGCGATGGGAACCTTCGCGTCGATGCGGCCGAGCTGCCGCAGCGTCGCATACTCCAGTTCGGCGTAGCCCTCGCCCTTCCCCACTCGGCTCCCCGCCAACGAAATAGCAACCGTCCCCACCACGATCAGATCGATCGAGGGCAGGTCATCCAGGCTCACTGGTCTCCCAAACTTCGCGGCGCCGGCGATCGTCGCAGCTTTCTTGATCTGATCGGGCCATAGACGGGCCGGATCGAGCAGCAAGAAGCCTTCGCGAAGACGCGGTGTTGGGGTAAGTAGGGCCTTGCCGGCCCGGAGCACGTGCTCGCGCACCGCCG
>DASXTD010000267.1:0-3123 GCA_036505655.1 Chloroflexota bacterium | reverse complement strand
CACGATGGGAGTGGGCTGGAAATACATCGAGATGTTTGGGACATCCTCGCTAAAGATGCGCACCATCTGTGCGACCGCTTGTACGCGTTGCTGCGAATCCAGGGTCTTATTGAACGCGTCGGCAAAACGGTCGAACTCCGGATTCGACCAGCTCCCGCGGTTGCGGCCGGTCCAACGATTTTCCTCGCGGGAGATGCCCGAGGTGCCCTGTTGCGAGAGCACCTCATCGCCCAGCGGAATGCTGATGATCGAGAGCCCAGGGAAGATCGTGCGTGCGTACCCGTCCTGGGCTTGAGCAGCCGGCATAACCGCCTCATTGATCTCGAAGCCCACCTGGCGCCACCCTGCCGCTACTACGGCCATCTCTGATTCGTTCTGCGCCGTCGCGCCCGTCAGGAGCCCCATGGACAGTCGGCCGGCGGACGGACTGGCCCACACGCCATCGGACCCGCGCGCGTAGCCCGCCTCGGTGAGTAGGGCCATCCCGCGATTCACGTCGAATGGATAGCGGGAGATCATCGGCTCGATCTGCGAGAAGTATCCGACGGTCTTCGGGACGAACGGGACATCGGTCAACGCTTCTTGGCCCTGCCCCTCGAACAGCGCCTGGTTCAGGCCCTCCTTATCCATGGTGTGCGCCAGGGCGCGGCGCACTCGTACATCCAGCAGACCAGGGGTCGTCAGCCGCTCGGGATGGAACTGTACGAAGGTGGATCGCCACAGGTCTGGTTTGATCAGCATCGTTCCGCCGGTGGGGCCCCATTCCCGCTGCAGGGTGAGAGCCTGCTGGAAGCGTATCGAGGAGTCCTCAGGAGCGAGATGCACCTCGCCGGCCAACATGTTCGCGAGCGCCGTGTTCGAATCGCTAATAAAGACGAGTCGTACCCGTTTGATCTTCGGCGCGCCCAGGATGTGTTTGTCGAACGCGCTTCCTTCTAAGTAGGCCCCTGGCTCCCAGCGGTCGAGGCGGAACGGTCCCGCTCCCACGAACTGGGTGGTCCAGTAAGGGTTGGAATTGAAAGTGTCTGGATTGCCGGTCTGGAATGGGCCGTCGAGCAGTAGCCGCGGCAGCGGCGGAAAGTTGTCGGTCAACGCGCCCGCCCCCGCGTAGGAATTTTTCCAGCGGATCGTAACGGTAGTCGGATCGCTTGCCACCACCTCGGTCATCAAGCTCGTGGGAGGAGCGCTGGCGTACCCTAGGGCCGGGGAGGCGTATACCTTCCAGGCGAAAACGAAATCCTCCGCCGTCAACGGCGTCCCGTCGTGCCACAAGAGATTCGGCTTCAGCTTATAGATTGTCTCCATGCGGCCGTCTGGAAAGACGCGCCAACTATCAGTGTTGACCTGGGGTACCTGGTCCGCGAGGTATGGCTGCGGCTTGCCCGCCTGGTCAAGGAGCAGCAGGTTTGCATTGAACAGGCGTCGGGTCATGTTGAGCGTCGCGCCGCCACCCTGTCCCAGCCGAGAAGCGAGGGTAGTCGGCTCGA
Organism: Chloroflexota bacterium; assembly: GCA_036505655.1. Classification (GTDB taxonomy): domain Bacteria; phylum Chloroflexota; class UBA6077; order UBA6077; family SHYK01; genus DASXTD01. The sequence continues at coordinate 1,636 of DASXTD010000267.1, read as the reverse complement.
CCCGGATCGTGATGTTGAGCGTGCGCCCGGGAATATCTGATCGATCGGCTCCTTCCCTGGGTGCCTCCACAGGGCGCGGCGCGGCCGCCGGCCCACAGCCGGCCGTGAGCAAAAACGACAATGCAACGATACGAGCGAGCGATACGAAGTTCATGCTGCTATCGAACCTCCCATTCCTGGACATTCCAGGCGATGTCCGAATCCGGGGCGACCAGCCGTGGACCTGTCAGGGCCGCCACGTGCGCAAACGGGACCGGGTTGAAGTACATCGAAATGGTCGGGAGCTCCTCGCTGAAGATGCGCACCATCTCAGTGATCGCCGCCACTCGTCGCTTGGGATCCAGGGTCGCGTTGAACATATCCGAGGCACGATCGAACTCGGCGTTGGACCAGTTGCCCCGATTGCGGCCCGTGTAGCGGTTTTCCTCGCGCGACCCACCGGCCGTGCCGTGGGCGGCGAGGGTCTCCTCCCCGAGCGGAATGCTGATCGTGGAAAGACCGGGGAATACGGTGCGCGCCCGGCCATCCTGGGCCAGAGCAGCGGACATGACAGACTCGTTGACGTCAAAACCGACCTGGCGCCAGCCAGAACCAAGGATAGATAGCTCGGCCTCGTTCTGACTGCCCGAAGTGGTCATCAGGCCCATCGATAGCCGTCCGGCGGTCGGACTTGCCCACACGCCATCCGCGGCCCGCGCGTAGCCGGCCTGAGTGAGGAGCTGCTGGGCGCGGTTGGGATCAAAGGGATACTTGGTGACGACGGGATCAAGGGCGGGGTAGTAATTCATTGTCTTCGGAATGAATGGCACATCGGCGATGATCGCCTGCCCCTCAAAAAGCGCCTGGTTGATTCCGTCCTTGTCCATCGTCAGAGCCAGCGCCTTGCGCACGCGCACGTCGGCCAGCCCCGGCGTTCCCAGGAACTCCGGGACGAACTGGACGAAGGTGGACCGCCAGAGGCTGGGCTTGATCAGGATACTGCCGCCATTGGGACCCCATTCTCGCTGCAACGTCGCGCCTTGTTGGAAGCGAATCGAATCGTCGGCGGAAAGGTGGACTTCGCCTGCCAGCATGCTCGCCAGTACGGTGTTCGGATCGCTCATGAAAAGGAGTCGCACCCGGCTGATCTTCGGCGCGCCCAGCACGTGGCGGTCGAAACCGGTGCCCTCAATAAAGGCGCCGGGCTCCCAACGGTCGAGGCGGAACGGCCCCGCGCCCACGAACTGCTGCGTCCAGAACGGGTGCGCCTCGAGCGCATCGGGCGTCGTCGCGGTCTGGAGCGCGGCCTCCAAGAGATGCCGCGGCGTTGGCGCGAACTGGTCGGTCAAGGTGCCCGCCGGGGGATAGGTCCGCTTCCAGCGAATGGTGAGCGTCGATGGATCGGCAGCCACCACCTCTTCCATCGAGCTGACCGGCTGGACATTCGCCGTGCCCATAGCCGCGGAAGTAAACAGCTTCCAGCTGAAAACGAAGTCGTCCGCGGTGAGCGCGGTACCGTCATGCCAAACCAGGTTCGGCTTGAGTTTGTAGGTCGTCTCCATGCGGCCGTCGGGGGAGATGCGCCAATTGTCGGTGTTGAACTGGGGCGTCGCAGCCGCCAGGTACGGCTGGGGGTCGCCTCGTTGATCGAGGATCA
>DASXTD010000266.1:0-3645 GCA_036505655.1 Chloroflexota bacterium | reverse complement strand
GGGCCGGTGACACGGGCGCGATAAAACTGGGCTCCTGGCTGATGGAGACGGTCAGTGTCCGTTCCTGGTGGGGAGCTGTCGTCTGGGGCGAGGGGCTCCCGGAGCTCGCCGGGCTGCATGCCGCGATCAATAAGACGGCAGCTACGGCCACGGTCAGCCGACGCCTCAGCTGCACTCGGCCTCCCACTTCATGCGATCTCCCATTGCTCGATGTTCCAGGTGATCCGTCCGGTCGCAAAGAACGAGACCTTGTTCGTGATCCCTCTGACGGTAGAAAGAAAGGCATGGGTATTCGGGTTATGTGACAGGATGATCGCCGGCAGCTCTTCGGAGAGGATCTTGGCGATTTGTGCCCGTTCCTGAATGCGCTGATTCGGATCCAGGGTCGTGCTAAACGTCTCGACGAGGCGGTCGTAGGCCGGATTGACCCAGCCGTTGCTGTTCTGTCCCTGCCACCGGTTCTCCGCGCTGGTCACCTCCGAGCCGAGATAGAGCGCCAACTGCTGGTTTTCATAGACCCCGGTCGTCGTGAAAGCCAAGCCGGGGAATGTGCTACTCGCCTCCCGGGGGAGCTGGATACCGCTGGTCTGCCGCTGCTCTTCATTGTCGAGCCCAATCTGTCGCCAGGTGGCAGCAATCACCGGCAGCTCTGGATACTTCCCGCCTGCCTGAAGGGCGAAGCTCGGCTTCCCCTCGGCAGGACTGGCGAAGAAGCCGTCCGGGCCCTTTGAATAGCCGGCTTCACTCATCAGGCGCTCGCTCGTGCGCGGGTCGTACGCGTACTTGATCAGCGCGCGGTCTATCGCCAGATAGTAGTCGGTACTTGGGTCGAAGATGCTGTCCAACATCGCCAGCTCACCGCCCCAAACCTCGCTCACTGTCTGCTTGTCGATGCCATGGGCAAGCGCCCGGCGCACCCGGAGATCCAGAGCCGCGCGCGGATTTGCGTATTCGGGGCGGAACTGAAACTGGATGTAGTGGAGCGACACCACCGAATAACCCGCCGTGCCACGGTCGGTTCCACCCCACTCGCGTTTTAGATCCAGCACGTTTGCGAAGCTGATGGAATCCAAAGATACATCCGTAGCGCCGGCCAGCAGATTGGCGAGCGCGGTGTTCGGATCCGATATGAACGCCATCCGGATGCGATCGATTTTGGGCCGGCCGAGGACGTGCTGATCAAATGCCGACGCCTCGAGGTGAGAGCCCAGCTCCCAGTGGTCCAGCTTGAAGGGCCCAGCGCCGACGAACTCATGGGTCCAGTAGGGACTGTCCGTAAGCGCGGCTTTGCCCTGATCCTGGATGGTCGGCTCGAGGATGTGTCTGGGGAAGGGGACCAGGCCGTACCGGGTAGCTCCCTGGAGAAGCACACCGGCGCCTGGGTAGAGGCTCTTCCACTGTATGACCAGCGTGCGATCGTCGGGTGCGCTGACATTCGCCATCTTGGTGTACGGCTCAATGGTCGTGCGGAACCCGATATCCGGAGTAGCGACCTGGAATCCGAAGATGAAATCGTCGGTGGTGAGCGGGACTCCATCATGCCACGTCAGGTTGGGCTTGAGATGGTAGCGGGTCTCCATGCGACCGTCGGGAAGGACCGTCCAGCTATCCGTGTTCAGGACCGGGAGAGCTTCTGCCAGATAGGGTAGGGGCCGACCTTGGTCGTCGTAGAGGTCCAGGTATGCGCTGAACAGCCGCTGCCAGAAGTCGGTGGCTGCTCCGCCCTGGATGGGCGCATTCGAGCCGATGAACTTAGGCTCCTGGTTGATCGAGACCGACAGGACGCGAGCTCGGCCCGGCGATCCGGCTTCGCTACGCGGGCTGGCCGGTCCGGCCGAGCCACAGCCGACAACGAGCACACCCACAACAAGGGCAGCGAAACGGATCAACATGAATTCCTCTGACACTGGGGTGGCGCCATTATGCTTCGGGCCGCATTTGACACGCCATGTGCGACGCGCTCGAACCGTCCTACCCCTGTACGCGGCACCGGAATGCGATCTGTCATATCATCGGATTCGATGACCGGATTTCACGGGAGGCAAAGCGGCGGATGGAATACAAACGAATAACTGTTGATTGGGACCACGAGCGACTGAAGCGCGATCGCCTGGCCAGGCTCCAGGCTCAAATGGTGGAGCGGGATATTGGAGGCATGTATCTCACCGAGGGTTGCCACACACGCTATCTGCTGGACGCGCAGGTGCCGGTGGGGAAAGTGTTTGTGCCCGTAGAAGGCGAGCTCGATGCATTCGTGCGCGGGCGCGACATCGGCTACATCCAGAAGCAGCACGGATCAGCCAAGATGGCGGATCTACCCCCGACCGAGGTGCGCGAAGCGGACGGCATGAAAGGCTTTGCACGCGACGTCTCGAACATGATGACCCAGCATGGAGTGGCTGGCGAGCGCATCGGAATCGATTCGCTTCGTCCGGAGCTTTTGCTGGAGCTATTCGAGGCCGGACTGAAAGTGGTGCCGGCCGAGATTCCTTGTGAGCGGGCCACCTCAGTGAAAACCCAGGATGAGCTGGCCATGTATCGAGGCATCGGCGAACAGTACCGCCAGACCATCGGTGCGTTCCGCGACGCCATCAAGCCGGGCCTAACCGAGCTCGATCTGGCTGCGGTCGTCACCGCGACCTGGGCTTACGTGGGTGGTGAGGACGTAGCCCAGCTCAACGTTTGCACCCAGGAAAACACGAATCCCTGGCGGCGCTGGTCCACCGAGCGGGTCATCCAGCCGGGCGACATCGTGGGCATAGACTTTCACGGTCGGAGCTTCGGCGGCTTGCGCGGCGACTGCTCAGACACGTTCCTGGCAGCCGACGAGGCCACTCCGGAACAGCGCACTCACTACCGCGAGGCATATGAGTACCTGCAGGCAGCGATTAAAGAGCTGCGGGCGGGGCGCACCATCGCGGATGTCCTGGCGAGTCAGCCGCCCATTCCGGCCAAGTATCGCGAGCAGCAGATCAACTACAACATGGCCCACGGGGTGGGGATTAACCACTCGGGCTACCCACACATCGATCCCCGGCGGAAGCCGATCGACGATGTCCTCTTCGTGGATCAGGTGATGGCCGTCGAGTGCCATTTCGGCGCCGACAACGAGCCCTACGGCGTGAAGCTCGAGGAGCTGGTTCGCGTAACCGACGGCGCGCCGGAAATCCTGGTCGGACTCCCCGTCGACAAACACCTGATGAACTAGCAAATTCACTGTCATTCCGACGAGCGCAGCGAGGAGGAATCCGCAGCCCGGGACACGGATTCCTCACTTCGTTCGGAATGACATTTCTTCCCAGACTCCGCATCTAAAAAAAGGATTCACAGCATGGCAGAGGCGCCGATCGTAGCGACCTGGGACCACGAGCGACTGAAACACGATCGCCTGCAGTTACTCCAGGCCGAGATGCAGCGCGCCGATATCGGCGCCATGTACCTCACCGAGGGCTTCCACGTCCGCTACCTGATCGACGTCAAGGTGCCATTCGGCCAGGTCTTCGTTCCCGCTGAGGGCGATCTCATCGCATTCGTCCGGCAGCGGGACATCGACTACGTCCAAAAGAAGCACCAGGGCACCGAGCAGGTAAAGGACGCCGACTTCAATGCCGAGCTGCGCCACCTCCGCAAGGATCTGGCGGGCGG
>DASXTD010000265.1:0-1836 GCA_036505655.1 Chloroflexota bacterium | reverse complement strand
TACTCACCTTGTGGCCACCTATGCGTACGTGAATCCGGTGGGGGCGTTGCTCCTGGGCTGGCTGCTGCTGGCCGAGCCCATGACCCTTTCGACCCTGCTCGGCTCCATCCTGGTGCTGATTGGGATCACTGGCGTCTTCCGCGACCAGTGGCACCAGCCTGTGCGGTATAACGGTCGGTCGTAGGAGTGTAGACATGATCAACCTCGAGCAAGCTGAGCGCATCATTGATGCTGTCCTGGCCCGCAGCCGCGAGCTGAAGTGCCGGCCCATTAGCGCGGTGGTCGTCGAGCCGGGTGGACCAGTGAAGGCCTTCAAAAAGGAGGATGGCTCCTCCACCATGCGGTTCGAGATGGCGTTCGGTAAAGCGTTTGGGTCCCTCGCGCTCGGACGCTCTTCCAGCCTAATTCGCTTGCGTGCCGAAGAGCGCCCGCTGTTCATGGACTTCATGCTGCGGGCGTCGGACGGGAAGATCTTTCCCGAGGGCGGCGGCAGACTGATCCGCGATGCATCGGGCGACATCATCGGCGCGGTGGGCGTGACTGGCGACATCCAGGAGATGGACGAGGAGCTCGCTGCCTACGGCATCCGCGCCGCTGGGCTCAAATGCGACGAAGACTGCGGCGACCTCGCCATCCCCATCCGCCTCGAAAACTAGCCAGGCAGCGCCTGGAGGCATAGTGCAGATCCGTTGCGCAGACAATTTGTTTTCCGCGGCCCAGGTTCTTGGAAGAGCTAGTGTTTGATTCCAAGGAGACCACCGGCGGTGCCGCCGAGCATGGCGATGCGCTCATCGTCGGTGAAACCGGGCGCGTTGAGGATGTGGTCGACGGCCGTGTTGGTCCAAGGATAGGGGTAGTCGCTCCCCAGCATGATCTGGCTCGGCCCGGTCTCGGCGGCCAAATGGCGAAGGCCTTCGCCTGAGAAGACGATCGAATCGTAGTAGAGCTGACGGACATACTCGCTGGGGAGCTTCTGGAGCGACTCGCGGCCACCTCGAAAGTCGCTGACCTGAGCATCCGATCGACCGACGTATGAGGGCAGGTAGCCGCCACCGTGAGCTGCACAGATCTTGAGCCCTGGGAATTCATCCAGGGTTCCTTCGAAGATCAGGTGTGAGAGGGCGATTGTCGTGTCCAGTGGATTGCCAATGACACTATTGAGTCCGCCCCTGCCACGGAGGCGCCGACCCATCTCGCCGCGGCCCTGCGGATGGATGAACACCAGGATTCCCAGCTCCTCGGCTTTCTTCCAGAACGGATAAAATCGGGGGTCGGCCAGCTCCTCACCCTCCACGCTGGCGCCCAGGGACGCGCCGCGCAAGCCGTATTTTTTGACCGCCGTCTCCAACTGCTCCGCGGCCAGCTCCGGATGCTGCAAGGAAACGGTGGCGAAAGCGATGAAGCGCTCCGAATTCTGCGCGCAGAAGTCGGCGAGCGCCTCGTTCTGGATGCGGATCACTTCGGACGCCTGCTCGCGCTCCAGTCCGTACCAGAAAGGATTAATGCTGAGCGCCTCTACATCGATGCCCTGAGCGTCCATGTCAGCGAGGCGCCCCAATAGGCTAGACATGAGCAATCGCTGCCCGGCCTCGCCCGCGTCTTGCCCATCGGCTTCTCTGGCTCCGAGCGTCACCGCCTCGGGCACCACGCAATGAGCGTGGACGTCGACCGTCCTGACGCGGCGACCCTTCACCACTACCTCGCGTCGGCGGGGCGCCGGTGACGGTGCGACGCTGAGCAGGCTACAGCCAACGAAGACCAGGCCAGCGATTGCGTACGGAACGGAGCTCCGCGCCACCAGTCCGGGCAGCCTACTGGATGCCCAGGAGTTGGCAG
>DASXTD010000264.1:0-3850 GCA_036505655.1 Chloroflexota bacterium | reverse complement strand
TGGCCAAGACTGCCCAGTCGAGCGGCGTCGATCAGCTCTGGGTAACCGATAACCTGCCGCATCGTGGCGCCGAAGCAGTGCTGGGAGCCCTAGCGGCCACGGTACCCATCAAGCTGGGGACCGCTGTGATGGTCCAGTACTTCCGCAGTCCCATCAGTCTGGCCGGGACAGCGGCTGCCGTCAGTGAGCTCATGGCCGGCCGCGCGCTCGATATTGCTATTGCTCGGGGTAACCCAAACACGCCGGCCATCGTCCACAGCCCCAAACCGCTGTCAATGCTCGCGGAAACCGCCCAGTGCCTACGGGCGCTGCTCAATGGCGAAGAGGTTCGATTTGGCGACTACCCTACAGTCGCGGAATACTTCCACCTGGTGCCCGATGCTCGATTCAGCCTCGAGTGCCGTCCAGCGTCGCCGATTCGGATTTATTCAGGGGGCACCGGGCCAATCGCACTGAAACTGGCTGGCCGCTCAATGGACGGGATCATGTTCGGCGGCAACGTTCTCATTCCGGCGCGAACGGGGCAACTGGCAGGGCTACTGGCCTTGGCCGACTCAGCAGCACAGGAAGCCGCACGGCCGGTGCCGGTCCCACGCGTGGCAGAGATCAAACTGTCGGTTGCTAAAGATCATCACGCGGCTCGAAACTTCACGCGAGGAACGGTCGGCTCTCGGATGCTGGGATTCCGCCGAGCCGGCTACCAGGAGGCCGACTTCCTCCGACTCGGGATTTCACCCCGCGATATCGACGTACTCGAAGCTGCCCGAGCCCGGGGACTGCCGCGCGAGGCAGTCGGCGAATGGGTGACTGACCCCATGATCGATGCAGTGTTTGTGGCTGGCGATCCGGCCGCATGTCGGGAACAGATCGACGAGCTGCGGGTCATGGCTAAGGAGCACGGCTTCCATCAGCTCATGTTTTCCGAGCTGGGACCGAATCCAGATGAAGCCCTGGAGCTTCTCTGCAGGGAGCTGATCCCCGCGCCCGAGTAGCGGCTTCCGCGTCCCCTGCGACCGGAATATGACGAGCGCCGGCTATCATAGGCGCGCCAGGGTGCTTGCCGCGAACGTCCAGGAGAGACGACGATGCGCTCTCAATTGCGAAAGCCTGCCTACCGAGCGACAGGCTCGTGGCGATGGGCATGGCGCACTTTTCTGGGTATTCTCGTCGTCGCGGTGGCCGGCTGCAGCGGCGGCGGTTCTCCCGCCCCTGGCGGCCCAGGCGGTTCTACGACGTCGCGGAGCGGACCCAAGACGCTCACTATTGCCCTACCCATCGACCCGATCTCGTTGGCGGGCGGCATCACCGGCAGTGGCGCGGCGGTAGTCCCGAGCCGCTACTTCAAAGAGTTCCCTAACGCTTACCTGACCACGTATACCCAAAAAGACGAGCCGGCGGCATGGCTGGCCACGGATCTTCCGTCCCTCGACGACGGCACCTGGAAGGTGCTCAGCGATGGCCGCATGGAGGTCACCTGGAAGATCTATCCCGGGGTCAAATGGCAAGACGGTGCCGACCTGACCTCCGACGACATCGTGTTCAGCTGGGAGATTCAGCGCGATCCCGCGACTCAGATCGGCCTCCAGGGCATTGCTCGCTACGTGCAGAGCATTGCCACGCCCGATCCTTACACCGCCGTGTTCACCTGGGCCTCAGCCAGCCAGCTGGGTTCGGTGGCAACGGTTCGGGAGTTCGACATCCTGCCCCGCCATGTCCTGGAGGGTGCTGACCGGGGCGGGCTCGTGGACAATCCCTACTTCGTGGACCCGGCGGCGTTCGTGGGGAGTGGACCCTACCGCCCGACCGCCTGGGATCGCGGACGATCGATCAGCCTGGAAGCCTTCGACCAGTACTTCCTCAGCCGGCCCCACATCGACCGAGTGACCTTCGAAACCATCGCCGACTATCAGGCGGCTCTAGTGAATGTGCTGGCCGGCCAGGTGGACGTCGGTTACTGGGCTGTCTCCTTCGAAGGCGCTCGCATCATTCAGCAGGAGTGGGCCAAGACGGACGGCGGGAGTGTGGATTGGCAGGCGAACAACGCTCGCCACTTCCTGCCTCAGCTGCGTCCGGACTCGGCCAGCCCACGCGACCTGACCGACGTCCGAGTTCGGAAGGCGCTGATGTACGCCATGGATCGAGCGGAGCTGGCCGAAACGGCGGCAACCGGAGCGGCTCTAGTCGTCAACAGTACGACCTACCCGGACAGTGTCCTGGGGCAATTAGTCGAACAGCGAGCGGTTCGGTACGAGTACGATCCGGCGCGAGCGGCGGCGGTACTAGCTGAGGTGGGCTGGCAAAAAGGGACCGATGGCTTCCTCACTAAAGGCGGCGAGCGTTTTCAGCTCAGCTACCGGGTCGCTTCGAACAATAGCTCGGACTGGAACCTGATCTTCCCGGTGCTCCAACAGCAATACCGTCGTACCGGAATCGAGCTGATCGGAACTCCCGGGAGCAGCGGTGATCAGCAAGCAGACGCGCTGTTTCCTGGACTGGTGCCGACCGCGTTGCCGGACAACCAGACCGGGTTTCTAGCCTGATTTAATACTTCGACAATCGCCAGCGCCCAGAATCGCTGGAACGGCACGAACCGCAACGGCTACTCAAACCCCGCGGCTGACGAACTACTGAATCGCGTGGACCTGACCTTGCGCCGCGACCAGCGCATGCAGGTCTGGGCGGACGCGAATCGCATCCTCGTAGACGATCTGGCTTTCATGCCGCTCTACAACTACCCGTACCCGTACGTGGTGCGCCGAGGAGTGATTGGTCCCTTCCCGGGGAACCCGATCAACCCACCTTCGTATTTCTCGCATACGTGGGACCTGGCCTGAGCTCGGCCGGAGCCGTGACTCAGGGTAAGCTATAGCGGTTTCGCGTAACCACGAGGTTCTTCTGTCAATGGTCTTCTTTCGCGATGGACGAGCGCGCCGCCACTTCGGATGGGCGTTCGCCTAGCTTTTAGGTTTGCTGTCGGTGCTGTCCCCGGCCGGCGTACAAGCCGCCACCAACACCTACATCGTTCAGCCCGGCGACACCTTGAGCGGGATCGCCGCGGTAACCGGCGCGCATGTCGGCGAGCTCATATCCCTTAACGGTATCGACCAGCCCAATGCCATCGTCGCTGGCACGGTGCTCCAGCTTCCCGTCACCCCAAATTCGGTGAGCCCTCCGAGCGGACAGTCCACCTATACCGTCGCGGTTGGCGATACTCTGAGCGGCATTGCCTCCTCAGAAGGCGTCAGCCTCCAGTTGCTGGTCTACCTCAACGGCCTGCCGGACGGAGATCACATTGAAGCGGGGATGGTTTTAATGGTCCCGGGACCCCCGCTGCCCGCGCCAGTGGTCGCTTCTCCGATCATGGTGGTGCCTCCCCTGCCGAGTCCAACCAGTCCGCCCCCAGCCGCGTCGACCTATGTAGTGATTGCTGGGGACACGCTGTTCGGCATCGCGCTGCACTATGGCGTGAGCCTGGCTGACCTCATTGCCCTGAACGGGCTCGACGGCAGCGACTTCATCATGGTCGGAGACCTGCTGCGCGTGCCAGCCACGACCACCCCGCTCCCAGCCGCGATCCCGTCCATCACCGCCACCCTGGTTCTGGGTTCTGCCGTGGTTGCAAGTCCGACTCCGGCACCTACCCGCTCGGCGGCGGCGGCGATCGCCTCGCCTACGGCGGCCCCCACCCCGCGCCCCCTGTCCGCGCCCCGTGGTATCCCGATCATCAGCCCAGTTCCCACCCCAGGGATCGCGGTGAACCCGGCCACACTACCGCGAGCGGCGCAGATCGCTCTTCAATATCGCGGTGCTCGTTACGTATCTGGCGGGGTCACCCCAGACGGCTTCGATT
>DASXTD010000263.1:0-2514 GCA_036505655.1 Chloroflexota bacterium | reverse complement strand
GAACATCGCCCCCGGCTGGTCCCCATCGTACCAGCCGGTCACGGTGAGCGTGGGAATGTCGATCCTGGCGAAGTCCTCCGGGACGAACTGGATCCGCTTCCAGTACGAAGCCATCAGCGGGTTCTGCAGGAACTCGCGGTAGAGCCGCATCGGGCGACCCATGACCGAATCGGCGGTACGCAGCGGACGGTGGGCCAGGATCTTGTCCCAGTCGATCCCATCCGTGTTGCCCTGCTGGGTCCGCCCGGATGTGCCGTTGAGCCAGTTCAGGGCCCAGCGGTGCCCGAAGGCGCCGCCCTGGTAGGGCAGCTCCTCCAGCCAGCGGCCCGCTGGGGCGGTGGGCGCGATACAGACCAGGTGGGGAGGATGCTCCCGCGCGGCGAGCCACTGGACCGTGCCCAGGTAGGACACCCCCATCATCCCCACCTTCCCGTTGGACCAGGGCTGCGCCGCCAGCCACTCGATGGTGTCGTAGCCGTCGGGGCCCTCGGGGAAGAAGAAGTCGAACCGGCCCTCGGAGTCGCCCCGGCCGCGGGTGTCCTGCACCGCCAAGGCGTAGCCCCGGCTGGCGAAGTACTTCCCCAGCTCGGCGGCCTTGAGCAGGGCCATGGTCTTCATGTAGGGGGTGCGGATCAGGATCGTGGGGTACTTGCCGGGCACCTCGGGAAGCCACAGGTCGGCGGCGAGCTTCACCCCGTCGCGCAGGGGGATCATGACGCCGAACCGGGGACGGGCCTGGGCAAAGGCCGCGGCGGCGAGACCCGCGACCAGGAGGACGGAACCACCTAACGCGCGAACGGACATGCTGACACCCCCCGATAGCGATGGGGATTTCCCTTCCCCGTCCGAAGGTACGGGCACGGTTCAACGGGCGTCAACTCGCGTCCCCCCCCCCCGGCGCGGGAGGACGACGTCGCCGGCTGCGCTAATGGGCCTGCCCCGACACCAGATCCTTGAATCGCCCTACTGCCAGGAAGTTCTCCTGCCACCGAGCCGCATCGTTCTCAAACTTGACACGCCGGTCGGCTTCGTCCCGGAGCTCGATGATCTGAAAGGTGCTCCCGGATCGTCCCTTCAGGATGCTCTTGAGGCCCCGGGTCACAACGGCCCACTTCTCGGACGGATTCGGCAGATTCACCTGAGCGGCGATCGCGCTGCGGATCGGTCCTCGGCCGAAAATGGACCGCCCGAACCCCTCGACCTGGTCACTCCACCCCAGAACATCCAGCAGCGATGGCATGACATCGGCATGCGAGGTAACCTCGTCTACAACCAGCCCGGGAAGGCCCGGCACATACATCAGGAAGGGAGTTCGAATCTGCGGGTAGTCGAGAGAGCTGGTATGAGCCAATCGCCCGTGCTCGAACATCTCTTCGCCATGATCCCCGGTCACCACGACGATGGTGTGCTGAAGGTCGACGCCGCCGATGACGGCCCGCAGCCAGGCATCCAATTCCACCAGGCAGTTTCTGTACCGATTCACAATCTCCACGCGATGGTCCCGAGCGTTCCCGGCACCGTAATCGAACTTTTCCGGGACTTCAGGGAGGAACCTTGTGTACCTCGGCGCATGCAGATAGGGCCAATGGGTTCCCCAGTAGTGGGTATACACCAAGTGAGGGCCACTGCGGCCAAGCTCTTCCAGCAGGCCCGGGATCAGCTCCCAGTCTGTCTCCGGTTCCAGGTCCGGCTCCGTAAACCGCCCGAGGTACTCACCAAACCATTCGCTACGAACCTTGGCGACGATCCTCGTCCGGTATCCATGCTTCCTGAAGACCTCCAGATAGGGCGAGCCGGTGTTCTGCTTCGCCAGCGGAGCAGCAGGGGTCCTCAACTGGTAATTCCGGTAGAACACCGGTGGCGAGCCCCAGAGAAGGCCGAGGACTCCATACTCGGTGAAATTGCCGGTGGAATAGTGCCGCTGCAGCAGGGTGGATCGCCGGGCGAACTCCGACCAGAACGGCATGGTGGTCGAGTCGGTGTAGTTGACGTTGAATCCCTCGACTACCAGAAGCAGCACGTTATCGGTGGACGGGTGCCTTCCCGCCCCGAGACCGCTCGGGAGGCCTGGGGCAATGGAGTCGGGCCTGCTCTGCCTCAACCCAAGCAGCGCGGCGTTCGCCAGCTTCAAGTCCTGATCACGCGCAATCAAATCTGCCGCAAGGCGATCCAGAACGCCCAGACGGAACGGGTCGCGGGTGGACAGATCGAGCCATTGCGCCTTGTCCTTGCTGCGCATGTAGCCTACGACGAGCGTGTCGGCAAGGACGACTGCCAGCAGGACAAGGCCGAGGTGTGTGGCGCGCACCCGGAACCCCCGCCCCGGCTTCAGCAAATGGGCCAGCACCCCGGATGCCATCCAGAGCAGCGCGATGACGAGTCCGTCCTTGGCGATCCGAGCGCGGTAGAATCCGATTTGCCAGGGGGCGACTCCCCAGTTTTCCTGGACGTTGGCCGTCAGGAGCAACACCACCTCCCGGGTCGTGCCGTGCTGATGGGATATTTCATACCACC
>DASXTD010000262.1:0-2441 GCA_036505655.1 Chloroflexota bacterium | reverse complement strand
CTTTGTGACCTTCGATGGTCGGCTGGGAGCGCTCCCTGAGAACCGCTGGTCAGGGGCCAACTTCAATCATTATGTCAAGCAGAATGTCGACCGCCTGATCGACCAGCTCTACGCGACGGTAGGCGAACAGCAGGGTCAGGTGATCAAGCAGATGGCCGACATCCTGGCGGAGGACGTCCCGGTCCTGCCGCTGTACTTCAAAACCTCGTTCGTGGCGGTCCGCCAAGGCGTCCGGGCGATGATCGAAGACTACCCGGCCACCGTCGACTCGGGCGCCGCTGCCCGCCGTGCCTACCTCTGGGATCGTTCCTAGTGACCCAATCCACTCGATTACGTCTCGGGGTGGTGGGAGCGGGCAGGCGCGGGAGCGAGCACATTCCCTCCATCCTCGCGCTGCCCGATCTCTACGACCTGGTGGCCATCTGCGATGCGAGACCAGAGGTCGCCACCAAGGCGGCCGGGCGCGCCGAAGCGCATCCTTACACGAGCATCCACGAGATGCTGACACAGGAAAAGCTCGACGCCCTGGTCATCACGACGCCTCGCGAGACCCATCACCTGGTGGTGACCCTGGCGGCCCAGTATGGGGTGAACATGTTCTGCGAGGCGCCCCTGGCACCCACCCGCGCGATGATGGACGTCATTCGGAACGTCGAAGCTAAGAGCCAGCTGAAGATCGTCATCGGCGAGCAGATGTGGCGGCGGCCGGCCGAGCCCCTCAACAAGCAAGCCATTGCGGCGGGACTCATCGGCGACGTCATTCGGGTGACGAGCTTTTACGGACCCTCCGGGAATGATACGTGCCATCACTCTATGGCCTTGATGCGCCACTACGCCGGCGCGGATGTGGTCGAGATCCAGGGGATTCGGCAGCCGCTCGAGGGAGAGATGTGGTCGCAGGGGTTCCTGAAGTACGCGAACGGCGTGATGGGGTCCATTACCTATACGTCGAACTGGCTGGCGCCGATTCGCCGCGGCCACCCGCGCTTCCTCTCGATCGAGGGCACGAACGGGTTCATCATTACTGGAGATGGCCCCGGCCACATGCTCCGCAGCGCCCAGAATGGCCAGGCGCGCGATTACCCCAAGCAGATGGAGCTCGGCCACGATTCCACTGGCGAATACCTCGTGCGGTGCTACTACGAGACCGACCCGCTCGTGGAATATCTGAACCCGTTTGGGCCGCACATCGCGCACGACGGCGATGCGCGCAGCGCCGAACGGATCTTCGATGAGCTTGCCCGGGCCTCTGAGCTTGCCAGCTTGCACCGAGCGATGACCACCGGCGCCCAGTCCGACTACGGCCCGTCCCAGGCGGCGCGGGACGTGGAGCTCAGCATCATGCTCGTGGAATCGGCTCGCCGCGGCACGCCCCTATCCGCATCGAGCGAGACGTTGGGAGCCGAGACGGAATGGGAGCGCAATGAAAACGAGCAGTTCCGACGAGCGTTCGGCGCAGATCCAATCGCGGATTTGTATCGACTAGTCGCGGCCCTCTAGGGGCCTTCGGTCACCGGACCCAGCGGCCGCCGGTTTCGGCCAGGACCGCCTCGCGCTCCTCATCAGTCGGCGGGGCATTGCGCTTCAGGAAGATGGGATCCGTGGCGTTGACGCGGGGATCGCGAATCACGCCCGGGGGCTCTCGGCCTTCCTGGACAGCCTGGATGGCCTTGAGCAGCAGCTTTCTGCCGGCGACGATAGACATGTCGGAAGTTCCCAACAGTTCGTTCGTGCGATCTTGAATCGGGCCCTGCGTCTCGTTTGCGACAGCATCCTGGACGATGAAGACGGACCCCATCCCGGTGAAGGTCGCGGTGCGCTGCTCTTCTCGATCCTGGAGGTAACGGTTCGACTGATTGCGAGTGAAATGGTAGTCGGGCGTCATCAACGCCCAGCTCCGCTGGTGGCGATGCTCCTGGGGAATCGGGCTCGAGCGCTTGAACGACATGACGAACAGCCAGTGATGGGTATCGTCGATCGGCATTCGCCAGTACAACTGGTAGCCGTCGCCGACGGCCTGGGAGCCACCCCCGGTCATGGCAAGGCTAGGCAAAACGAGGTCTGGGCCGCCGGAGCCGTTACTGCCGTACGCCCACACGCTGAAGTCAGTTTCCTCCACTCGCGCGTACCGCATGGACGGGCTGGCGTCTGGAGATGGCCCGAACGCGGCTGGGGGCAGTCCCTCGGCCGGGTGCTCTTCGACCAGCTTGTCCGCCGCCGGGCTGCGCAGGAATCGATGGAGGAACGGGACGTGCGTGTTGTCCATGTTCCCTTCGAGGCCCTGCAGATAGTTGCAGGCGTGGAAATGCTTGGTGACAAACTGACGGTCGGCCGGGGCGGAAAGCACCTCGTAGTTGGGAAGAAGCGGGGGCTCACCTGTCCCCATGTAGGTGAAGATGGCTCCGCCCACTTCCTGACAGGGGTAAGCGGTGTGGTGGGCG
>DASXTD010000261.1:0-3438 GCA_036505655.1 Chloroflexota bacterium | reverse complement strand
GCATAGGGCTGGCGGTGCGCCCGAGAAACACGCTCAGGACACGTACGCCGTCCGGATTGAGCTGGTCCCGCAGGCTATCCGCGATGGCCCTCAGCGCGTGCTTGCTCGCGGCACGGTGGCCAACTCCGGCGAGACCTTCGGATTGGGCATAGCGGATGAGATTCTGACGCAAACGGAATGCCAGAATAGACGAGGCTGCGTTTCGTAAGTAGCTGATTTAAATGGTGCCAATTCAAGCAAAAGAGGGAAGGGGATTCGCTTGACTGGGAAAGTCAATTCCAGCTCGCGTACTGATATGCGCGGAATCTACCCTCGCGGTCAAGACCGCCCAGCAGTTGCAAGGGCTTAGATAGTCCGCAAGTCTTGCACAGGATCTCGCGCGCCATTCGCGCATCATCCAACGATCACACATTCGCGCAAGCACGTCGTCCTGGCTGCCGATTCGCGGACGACGCCGCAGCAGGATGAGTGAACGATGAATCCAACAGCGCCACACCGCTGCCGCCGCACATCATGGTCCAGGTACCGGCACGGCCGACGATCTCAGCCTGGGGCTCGCCAGGCTCTGAGGCGGTCGCAGCCGACGATACAGCCGAGATGGCTGCGCTGGGCGTTGACGTAGCCATGGGGGCCGGTGTGGTCCCGCCGCCGGGCGGGGTGATCGTCCGGCAAGAGATCGCTGCGAGTGAGATGGCGATCAGCAGGCTCCAGGGAGAGCGTCGCCCCGACCGACGTCGCGCGTTCATCGCCGCACCACCAAACCAGAGGCGCCGGACCCTGTCAAGAGCGCGGCGGGGAGGCTGGGTCGATCGGTCACCGGGAACGCGGAGGCCCTCCGGGCTGCCAAGAAATGTCCACAAACCGCGAGGCCTGGTGCGATGTCTCTGCTATGGCATACCTCGATCTCAGTAAGACCTTGCCCCCCACACTGAACGGTATCGACGGGGCATTCCGGTGCGTCCGGGTTGGAGCCCCACGCAGCACCTTCTCCCCGCGCTGTTGCTGACCGTGGGTCTCTTCCACACCGCACCCGCACAGACACTTCCGCCGACGCTCGGTTGGCACCCGATTCAGGAGACCAAGCTGGCCCGTGTCTGCCCTCCCAACGGCTTCGGCGGCAGCGGGTATGACTTCTACAGCTATTGCCGCTACGTTACCGAGGCATGGAATAGCGTTTGTCACACCCCCAACTTCTGGATGCCCGGTTCAACTCCCTCCTACCGCCCATCGCGGAACACACCGAGGCCCTGCACCAGTTCCCGCACGAGCTCGCCCCGCGCCATGACTCCTCTTCTCAGCAATGCGCAGGTAAGTGCCGCCTTCTCACTCACCGGCAGCCGCGCTCGCCAGACTGCCCGCAGGAGCTCGCCGTGGTGTCGCCAAACGTAGAAGTACCAACGCCCCTGGGCATCCGGATCCACGAACGCTCGCTGTCTCGCCACCGTCAAGCTGCTGAATGCTTCCTTGTGCATTCGCCGAAAGAACAGCTGCTCGGGAAGCTCGTAGAACTGGCCATACAGCGCAAGCTCCGCCACCAAAACCATGTCCGAGCCCATGTACGCACCAAGCAGTCCCGTGCACCGCAAGGCGTCCCGGCGTATCACGCCCTGGAGGATATTGATGAGGCGTGTCCGCGCCATGGCCAGCCTGAAGCGGTCCACAGCCCGTGGCTGCCGGAGATCGAGTCGATCCTCGAACAGCCCGAACGGTCTGCCGGCCTCGTCGATGAGAGTGGTTCGACCGTAGCAGAGCACCACCTCTGGATGGCGGTCGAGCACTTCGACACACATGTCGATCAGCGTCGGACCGCTTGTGTCGTCCGCGTTGGCAAGCTTGAAATACTCTCCCGATGACAACTCCACCGTCCGGTCGAAATTGCGGGCCAACCCGACGTTTCTCTCGTTCCGGTGATAACGGATGCGATCATCCCGCTTCATATATTCGCGGCAGATCTCTGCTGTTCCATCGCTGGAGGCGTTGTCCGAGATGATCAGCTCCCAGTCTCTGAAGGTTTGCTGGACGATCGAATCCAGCGCTTCTCTGATGAAGCGCTCGCCATTGTACACCGGCATGCCGATACTGACCCGTGGGCCGGCACCGCTCATGTCGACATCCTTCCATACCTCAAACCCCTCTCCTTCCGGGCCGCGCCCGGCACGAGCTCGTACTGCGAATCCAGTGCACGAAGATACATCCCCCCCCTTCTCGGTGTCCAGTCCCACTTCCTATGATACTCTCCTCCAGTCCTGATCTCACTGCAGGAGCCAGGACAGGTTTGGAAGGGTAGCTTCGGGCCAGAAGGCCAGTGTTACTGACACGACTGCATCGCCGTGCGGCTCGAGTCGTCCACCGCGCTCTGGACCATCGGAGACCAATCCAGGAGTGGGAAGAGCGAGCTCGGCGCTTCGGCGCGAGATGGGCGATGAAGGGCTGGTCCTGGACTTCGGATGCGGACCGGGCCGCTTCACCGCAGATCTGAGTGGCCCCTTTGATTTCTGGTCGCCGGCGCGGAGCATTAGCGCCGCTCCTATCCGCGAGTGTCCAGCCGAGCCAGGGAGATCATCGACCTGAGCTCGCAGGAGCATCAGGCCCTCGCGGAGGCCCTGCCGCTCGCGCCGTCGGCGGCGCGGCCTCGAAGATCTCGGCATCCAGAATCAGAAGGCGAGCGTACTGGTGAGGCGCAAGGCCTGCTCGAGATTGTTGCGCACCAATTCGACGTATGAGCGCGATCCACCAGGTCGCCCATCCTCCTCCTGATCCTCGGGGCCGGGGCGGACTGATTGGTTTTGCCGGTTTCTTTTGAGCACATCGCCGGCCGCTTGCAGAAGGGAGAGCGCCTGCTCCCCTCTTTTTCTCTTTATATCCAACAGCGGATCCGGGAACTTCATATCTGAAGCGTTGATGACCATAGCTGATAGGGCGGCCCGGAGCTCGGCGTAGGCGTTGTCGATCAACTGCTCGGTCCGTCCGGAGTCGGTCAGGCTCCGCAGGGCCTGCCGCTGGAGTTCCGCGCTCCTTTGGATCTGCCTTTGGATGTCTATTTGGGTGCGAGGTGCCTGAGGCTGGGCGGCCCCAGAGGACATCGCCATGAGAATCGCGACCACGATCAGGGCCAGGGCGACACGGAACGCAGTCATCGCAGCACCTCACTTCCCGCTGATCTTCCGAATGTTCTGTTCGTGGGCCTCGGCGCCGTCCCTGCGCATATCTCGTCGGCCATCACCGCCCCCTTGTCGCGGCCGCCTCGAGGATCTCCGTCACCAGTGTGAGCAGGTTCTTCTCCCCCGGATCGCGCGCGCTGTGAGGGCTTCGGCCTGCTGCCGCCCGAGCAGCACGCGAAAGTTGATCCACACCTCGCCGTGGCGCGGCCTCGAAGATCTCGGCATCCAGAATCAGAAGGCGAGCGTACTGGTGAGGCGCAAGGCCTGCTCGAGATTG
>DASXTD010000260.1:0-4486 GCA_036505655.1 Chloroflexota bacterium | reverse complement strand
CGTGTGCCTGCAAGACGAGGATAAGATCGGGGCCTTCACTATGGATGCCACGACCGGCGAACTCACGCCGACGGCCGCGGTGCCGGTCGCGGGGGGGCCGTCCGTGCTGGCGCTCAGCCCAGACCGGCATGTGCTGTATGTCGGGCAGCGCGGGCAGCCGGCGATTTCGAGCTTCCGGATCGACCCCGCCACCGGTGGGCTCACGCCCCAGGGGACGGTCGCGTCGACCGACGCGCCCACGTTTCTGGCCCCCGACCGCACGGGCAGGTATGTGCTGTCCGCCTATTATCAAGGCGGCTATGCGGCGATCCATCCTCTCGATGCAGCCGGCGCGGTGGGCGCTCCACCCTGCGCCACGCTGGCCACGGCCATGGGCGCCCACGCCATCCAGACCGACCCCTCCAACCAGTTTGCCTTCGTGCCGCACATCGCCCGCTTCAACGATAACGTCCTGGAACCGCTGCGGGAGAGTACGGGCCCCAATGCGATTTGGCAGGTGCGGTTCGACGCCCAGACCAGCTATCTGACCCCGAATACGCCGCTGCGGGTGGAGCCCGCGACCCGCCTGGGCCCCCGCCACTACGGTTTTGTCGCAAGTTTTCATTCACGACCCTTTGAGGGATGATCTCCTCCTGTTATCCACGGTAAACAGCGAGGGAGAGCGATGATGGCGATCAGCTTCAAGGGAGCCCATTGCCCAAAGGACATCATGCTCATGGGTGTGCGGTGGTATGTGGCCTATCCCTTGAGCTCCCGGCATGGGGAAGAACTCATGGAGGCGCGCGGCGTACCGGGCGACCACGCGACCATCCAGCGCTGGGTGGTGCAAGACAGTCCCTTATGGGAGGAAGCGTTTCATCGCCGGAAGCGGTCGGTATGGGTCAGCTGGCGCATGGACGAGACCTACATGAAGGTCAAAGGCTAGTGGTACTACCTCTCTCGCGCCGTGGATACGCATGGGCAGACGATTGACTTTTTGCTGACAGAGCACCGGGATAAAGAAGCCGCGTTACGGTTCCTGAAGAAGGCGATCCGCCGGAACGGGCTCCCCGAGACGCTGACCATCGACGGCAGTGACGCCAATGAAGCCGCCATCAAGAGTTCCAACGAGGCACACGGCACCACCAGCAGCATCCGTCAGGTGAAATACTTCAACAACCTTGTGGAACAGGACCAGAGAGCAGTCAAGCGCGTGACACGGCCGATGTTGGGGTTCAAATCGTTTGATGCAGCTCAGGGCACCCTGGTCGGGATCGAACTCATGCACATGATCAAGAAACGACAGATGATGATGGAGGCCGGAGAAGAAGGCCTCACTGCGGCTGAACAGTTCTCTTCCCTGGCCGCGTAATCCCTCCACAGACCAGGGCAACTGCCCCTTCATGACCTTCTGCGCACATTTGCGACAAAGCCAGTTCTTTCGCAAGTTGCTCAAGGGTTTAAGGTATGTCCCGCGCGTGATCATCACGGATAAGCTGAAGAGCTACGGGGCGGCCAAGCGCGAAATCCTGCCTGGAGTGGAACACCGGCAGAGTCGCTACCTCAATAACCGGCGTGAGAACTCGCATCGACCCACGCGGCAGCGCGAATATCGCATGCAAGGGTTTAAGTCGGCGGGTCATGCGCAGCGCTTTTTGTCCGCGTATGGCCCCATTGCCCAACACTTCCGCCCCAGACGGCATCTGTTGTCGGCGTTGGCGTATCGAGCAGAGATGAAAAACCGCTTCGCGCGTTGGGCCCAAATCACGGGCACAGAGCAAGCGGCGTAAGAGCCGAGTTGGTAGGATGCCAGGCCGAAAAGTGTCTGCTATTGCCCGGCGACGATATCAGTCCAAATAAGTTGACAATGCCGCCTGTTGCGATAGAATGCGTCAGGAATATTCGGCGGGAAGCGCTGGCTTCATTTTGGGAAGCCTGCCACGTTGCAAAACAAAATGTCACCAAACCAGATCATATATGGTTTTTGGGGTTTATTGAGGATCTCGTTCGTGCGTTCGATTCAGCCATGGAAACAGACAAAAACAGGTACGGAGGTACCTAGCCTGACGTTCCTACGGCGGATACTCCAGCCCCATCCGCACGTCCCCCACGTCCAAGATCGTCCCCGGCACCAGGAGGAGAGGAGAGAGGAGAGGAAATTCAAACGGCCTTTTCCACCGACCCCATCGCCCCCGGCGTGCCACCCTGCTCGCCGTGCCAGAGCAGGAGGCGCGCCACCGAGCAGCGTGAGACATCGCAGACCGCCGGCCAGCGCCGCCCGGATGGGGGCCTGGGGACGGAGGGGCGGCGCGTTTGGCGTGGCGGCGCTGGGGGGGGACAAGCTGATCGGGCTCTCGATCGACTTGGAGGAGCTACACAGCGCCAGCCGGGCGCTCGAGGCGCGGGTGGACGAGGCGCTGGCTGGCAACCAGGAGCTGCAAAGCTACGTCCAGCGCCTCGACAGCGGGCTGGTCGATGAGGATCAGGAGCCCCCCGACGAGTTGAACTATCTGACCGAGGACGATCTGCCCAGCGAGATTCCCAGCTCAGACGTAGCGCTGCGCGAGCTCGAGGAGTTCTTGCGTCAGAATCAGCAGGACCCCGGTCCGAACAGCGGGAGCGACGATCCGAGCGATTCGGCCTGACGTTCATCGAGTGCCACGGTCAGCCAGCGAGCGACCGGGCGGACACTGGTCGTGACTACTTGGAGGAAGATATCGCAGATGACAGACGGAGCTGCAACGGGCGGGACCGGCCGCCTACCGCTTACTGGCTTTCGCGTTCTCGAACTCAGCCACATCGTAGCTGGGCCTTCGGGCGGTCTGCTACTGGCCGACCTGGGTGCTGACGTCATCAAGGTCGAGGAGCCGCGGGGTGGCGACCAGTCCCGGGCGATGCCGAACCGCGGCAGCACCTTCTACGCCCTGAACCGCAACAAGCGCAGCCTGGCGGTCGACCTGAAGAGCGAGGCCGGGCGCGAGATCTTCACCAGACTGGTGCGTGGGGCCGACATCCTGCTCGACAACTACTCGCCAGGGGTCCTCGAGCGCCTCGGCTTCGGCTACGAGTGGGGCTCCAGCATCAACCCGGGGATCATCTACTGTGCGATCAAGGGGTTCCTGCCGGGTCCCTATGGTGACCGCCCCTTACTGGACGAACTGGCCCAGATGATGGGCAGCATGGCCTACATGACCGGGCCGGCCGGCCGGCCGCTGCGGGCGGGGTCGTCGGTCATCGACATCGGCGCCGCCACCTACGGGGTGCTGGCCACGCTGGCCGCGCTGGTCGACCGCCAGCGGACCGGGCGCGGCCAGCGCATTCAGTCTGGGCTGTTCGAGAGCACAGTCTGGTTCGTGGCCCAGCACCTGGCCCAGGCCAGCCTCGACGGTGAGTCACCGGTGCCAATGCCCGAGCGGGGAATGGGGTCGCGCCTGGGCTGGGGCGTCTACCGCCTGTTCAAGACCGCCGATGACCGCCAGGTCTTCATCGCGATCACCAGCAATGGCCACTGGCAGCGCTTCTGCAAGGAGTTCGGATTGGAAGACCTGGCCGCCGATCCGGATCTCGATAGCAACGCCAAGCGGGCTGCGAACCGCCATCGCACCATCCCGCGGATCGAAGCCGTTGCTGCCAGCCTGACCGCGGCCGAGCTGATCGAGCGGATGGAGCGGGTCCAGGTACCCTACGCACCGCTGAACAATCCGTTTGATCTGCTCAGCGACCCGCAGCTCAACAGCGGCAAGTTGATGGAGGTTCAGACCGAGGCCGGCCCGACCATCAAGACCGCTGGCGCTCCGGTCGCCAGCAACAACTTCATGCTCTCGGTCCGGCACCAGCCGCCCGGTCTCGGCCAGCACACCCGGGAGGTTCTGCGAGAGATCGGTTACAGCGAGCCCGAGATTGAGGCCCTGGCGGCCAGCGGCGTGGTTCGACTGGACGGACCGGTACTGCTGAGCGGCGGCCGACCGAGCTAGGCCGCCGCTGGCCCGGAGGGGTCGCTCGCTGTAGTGGACTGCAATCGAAATGGGTCGGGACTGCAATCAGCGCATTTTCAGGACCACATTATCTGCATCTATCC
Source organism: Chloroflexota bacterium (assembly GCA_036505655.1). Lineage (GTDB taxonomy): Bacteria > Chloroflexota > UBA6077 > UBA6077 > SHYK01 > DASXTD01. The sequence goes on along the minus strand of DASXTD010000260.1, from coordinate 429 downwards.
TCCACCTCAGGACCGCATTAAATGCGACTGAGCCTGCAATCATCCGGTCGGGACTGCCATCCATCGCCGCAGGACAGGATTATCTGTAACTGACCAGGAGCCTCGCTGGTGTCCCGCCCGCCGGCTCTCGCGTCCCGCTGTCTTGGTAGGGTACACTCCCATAAGACAGTGGGAGTGAGACGGTTCTCGTGTCTCAAGAGGGTGCATGCAAGCACTGTGAGACGCTGGCGTCTCTAGGTCGAGAGGTGTCTGAGACAGCCATCCCTCCACGGCGTTCGCCGGCAACGTCGGCACTGCCTCGCGCTTCAGGACAGGCCGAGGACAGGAATACCAGTGCGTCGCTTCTCCTGTGGCCTCAACGCCGTGGCCTGCCATCCTGCCCCATGGCCGTCCGTGACGGCTCCACGTAGCCCCCAGTCTGGAAGTGCG
>DASXTD010000259.1:0-1886 GCA_036505655.1 Chloroflexota bacterium | reverse complement strand
CAGGGTCAGGCGTCCGAGGGTGTCGTCGGAGATAAAGCCTGCCGCTGTCGCATAGTCGCCGCGGGACGATGCTGCGCCGACGCGCTGGATTATCTCGGGATCGATGCCCACGAATTCCGTCATGGGATGCAGGTACGGCAGGTAGATGGCCAGCGCGTGACGCGCCCGCGCCCGAGCCGCCGCGCGGTCCTCTGAGACGGACGTCAGGGGGCCGATCACCAGCGTCACGTCCGCCGGATTGCGGCCAGCCCGCTCGGCTCCAATCCGGATATGCTCGCCCAGCCGCCGCGCGTACTCGGTGTTCCACATGGCGCTGGCCTTGACCTCATCGGCGACCGCGGCGGCCATTTCGGTCATCTTCGGGCCCCAGGTGCCAACCATGATGGGGATACCGGCGCGTGGTGGCGTCCACCGGAAGAAGGCGGATTCGGTAGCATGGAACACTTTCCCATGGTATGGCGTCCGGTCGCCCCGGAGCAGCCTTTTGATGATCTCGATGGCTTCACGAAGCGTAGCGATTGGACGCGGTTGATCGACTTGCAGAAACTCGAGGAACGCGCCCTTCCCGATGCCCAGGTAGGCGCGACCGTTGGAGAGCTCGTCCAGAAGCGCCGCGTGTCCGGCAAGCACGGCTGGATGCATGAGGTACGGGTTGACGATCCCCGGCCCGAGCCGCACCCGCTGCGTCTGCAGCGCCATGGCAGTGAGGATCGGCCAGGCGGGCTTGAACATCAGATCGTCGTACACGGTGAGCGTGTCGAACCCGTACTCGTCCACGGCCTTCGCTAGAGCGATGGAGTCGGTAAGCGCCTTGTCGCCGGCCAGTGCGATACCGAGCCGCAGCATCTGAGTTCCTCCCGATAGTCAGAATGGACGCGACCGTGGATCCAGCCAGTCTCGCAGGTCATCTCCGATCAGGTTGAAGGCCAACACCGTCGCCGCGATGGCCGTGCCTGGAAATACCGGAAACCACCACGCCTCGAGGAAATAGCGCCGGCCGTCGCTGACCATCTTCCCCCACTCCGGTGCCGGCGGCTGAGCGCCCAGACCGAGAAAACCCAGTCCAGCCGCGGCCAGCACAACATAGCCCATGTCCATTGTGGCCTGGACCAGGATCGGGGCGAATGCGTTGGGCAACACGTGCCTGAGGATGATGCGCCGGGGCCGCGCGCCGAGCGCGGTAGCAGCTTCGACGTATGCCCGCTCCCGGATGGCCAGGACCTGAGCGCGCAGCAGCCGCGCATAGGCCGGCCACCACACCACGATGAGCGCCAGCGTGGTGTTGAGCGAGCCGGGCCTCAGGACGATGACCACCGCCATCGCGAGCAGAATCGGGGGAAACGCCATGAACATGTCCGTAACGCGCATCAGCAGTTCGTCACTCCAGCCCCCGCGGAACCCCGCCAGTGTCCCCACCACACCACCCCATAGGATCGAGCTGGCGATGACCGCGACTCCCGACCCGAGGGATATGCGAGTCCCATAGATCACGCGGGTGAGGATGTCCCGTCCAAAGTCATCGGTCCCAAAGGGATGCGCGCTCGACGGCGGGCGAAGCCGTTCGCCCAGCGAGAGACGCACCGGATCGGCGCGGGTGAACAGATGCGGGGCGATGGCCAGGAAGACCAGGGTTACCAGGAGTGCCAGCCCTGCCGCGGCGAGCGGCCAGACGAGCAGGGACCGGATGACCTTACTGGTAGCGGATCCGCGGGTCCAGATAGACGTAGGTGACATCAACAATGAGGTTCACCAGGACGAACACGATGGTGGCCAGGAGTGTGATCCCCATGATGGCCGGAAAATCCAGCAGGGTGATGGCATCGAACGCGTACTTGCCGAGCCCAGGCCATGAGAAGATCGTCTCCACCAGCACAGAGCCGCCCAGC
>DASXTD010000258.1:0-5377 GCA_036505655.1 Chloroflexota bacterium | reverse complement strand
CCCTATCCGTCTAGGCGGTCGCCGGTGGTCGCCCGCCACGGGATTGTGGCCACCAGCCAGCCGCTGGCGGCCCAGGCTGGGCTGAGCATGCTGCAGGCCGGCGGCACCGCGGTCGATGCGGCCATCGCCACGGCCGCCATCATGACGGTCGTTGAGCCGACCTCGAACGGCATCGGCAGCGATGCCTTTGCTTTGATCTGGGATGGATCGCGCCTGCACGGTTACAACGGGTCCGGCCGAGCGCCGACCGCGCTCACCCCGGAAAGGGTGCGCGCAGCCGGGTTAACCGCAATGCCCGGCTCTGGTTGGCTCGCCGTGACAGTCCCGGGGGCGCCGCGCACCTGGGCCGATCTCAATCAGCGCTTCGGAAAGTTGGATCTTGAGCAGGTACTGGCGCCCGCCATCGCTACCGCGCGCGAGGGGTACGCGGTGACGCCAGTTATCTCCGGCCTGTGGGCCGGCGGGGCAGCGGCTCAGTCGCGGCGCTCCGGGCCCGAGTTCGATGCCTGGTGGCCCACCTTTGCTCCTACCGGTCAGCCGCCGGCCGCCGGCGACATCTGGGCGAGCGCGGAGCATGCTGAGACCTTGATGCGTATCGCCAAGACGCGGGCGGACGATTTCTATCGAGGAGAGCTAGCCCAGCGCATCGCCGACTTTGCTCACCAGACCGGCGGCCTCATGACCGCGGATGATCTGGCTCAACACACCGGCACCTGGGTCGAGCCTATCTCGACCAATTACCGCGGCTACGATGTTTGGGAGATTCCGCCCAACGGCCAAGGGCTGGCAGCGCTCATAGCCCTCAACCTCCTTGAACACGATGCCTTCGGGCTCGCCCAGGGTCCACGCGAGTCGGTCGACTCCTATCACGTTCAGATCGAGGCGATGAAGCTCGCCTTCGCTGACGCCCACCGGTATATTGCCGATCCGGAGTATGCGGCGGTCCCTACCCAGGAACTATTGGCGAAGGACTACGCGGCCAGCCGCCGCGCCTTGATTGGAGACCGAGCCGAGGTGCGCCAGGCCGGAGACCCCGTCCGAGGCGGGACGATCTACCTGTGCGCCGCCGACCAGGACGGGATGATGGTCAGCTACATCCAGTCCAACTACGCTGGCTTCGGCTCCGGGGTTGTCGTGCCGGGAACCGGCATCGCGCTTCAGAATCGTGGGTCGGGGTTCAGCCTGGATCCCAACCACCCCAACGTGCTGGAGCCGGGCAAACGGCCCTTCCACACCATCATCCCGGCCTTCCTCACGCGTGACGGCGAGGCGGTGGGACCGTTTGGCGTGATGGGCGGCCACATGCAGCCGCAGGGGCACCTGCAGGTCGTGCTCAATACGATCGAGTGGGGAATGAACCCCCAGGCCGCCCTGGATGCGCCCCGCTGGATGGTCATGTCCGGGCTCGACGTCCTGGTAGAGCCGTCGGTGGGTCCTGAGATCGTCCAGGGGCTGCAAGCGCGCGGCCACCAGCTCCACCTGGGCGACCCAGAGCCGTTCGGCCGCGGTCAAATCATCTGGCGGCTGCCCTCTGGAGCCCTGGTCGCCGGCACCGAGCCCCGCGCCGACGGAGCCGCCCTAGGCTACTAGCCGCCGAGCCACTCGTTATGACTTGCGGCTGTGGCGCCAACCGACTTAGCATTCGGGCTCAATCCCGGGGGAAACTTGCTCAGCATGGCCGGCGTTTAACAGGAGAGAGAGAGAGAGAGAGAGAGAGAGGTAGGACGGTTATGGCGTGGCGCATCCTCGTCGCTGACGACGACGCGCAGCTGCGGGCGGCCCTGGGGCTGGCCCTCGGGATGGAAGGGTACGAATTCATCTTCGCTGAGGACGGGGAGGCCGCGTTGCGCCAGTTCCAGGCCGAGCATCCCGACCTGGTGATTCTCGACATTGGGATGCCCAAGCTAGACGGCTTTACCGTCGTCGAGCGCATTCGCTCCTCGTCGTCGGTCCCCGTATTGATGTTGACGGCCCGCGATTCCCTCAACGACCGAGTCAGCGGACTCAAGCATGGCGCAGATGATTACCTGGTTAAGCCCTTCGCCATCGAGGAGCTGCTCGCCCGCATCGAAGCGCTGCTACGACGGCTGCATCCAGACGAAAACCACGTTCTGACCTTTGGCGATCTCAAGCTCGATGTGGAGACTCACGAAGCTACCCGAGCCAACACGCCGCTGCAGCTTACTCCCCGCGAGTTTCAGCTCCTGGCGGCCTTCCTCCGCTATCCCCGGCAGGTCCTGACCCGGGATCAACTCTCGCGGCAGGCCTGGGGCTACGCCTACCACAGCGAGTCGAACTTCGTGGACGTGGCGGTGAAGGCACTGCGGTCGAAACTCGAAGCGCACGGTGACCCGCGCGTCATTCAGACGGTGCGCGGTTTCGGCTACGCGCTCCGAGAAGTGTAAAGGGGAGCGTTCTTAACTTTTTTCTAACTCGTTTCTTGACTCGTTCGTGTTGCCCCTGTGAAGAAGGTCACTTGACTTAAGGGCGAGCGCCCCGCACTATTTGACGATGCTCCGTTATCGGGAGGGCCTAATGGGGTGGCGTTTGCTCGTCGCGGACGACGATGAGAGTCTCCGCGAGGCGCTCACACTGGCACTCGGACTAGAGGGATACGACTGCGTAACCGCCGACGACGGTGAGTCCGCGCTGCGTCAATTCGACCGCGAGCAACCCGATGCCGTGATCCTGGACGTACGGATGCCCAAGATGGACGGCTTTGCCGTGTGTGAGCGGATTCGTGCTGAATCCGAGGTGCCCATTCTCATGCTCACCGCCAAAAAGCGTCTGAAGGATCGAGTGAATGGCCTCAACATAGGTGCGGACGATTACCTGGCCAAGCCGTTCGCGCTCGAAGAGCTCATCGCCCGGGTGGGGGCCCTTTTGCGCCGCCAACACCGCACACAGACGAGAGTGCTTCGCTACAGAGATCTAAGGCTGGACATCAAAACGCACGAAGTCAATCGCAACGAAATGCGCGTGGACCTGAGCCCGCCCGAGTTCGAGCTACTGGCGGTGTTCTTGCTCGATCCAGGCCAAGCGCTTACTCCGGAGGAGTTGGCGCGGAGAGGGTGGGGCGAGGCCGGTGAGGGCGCCCTGGAGCTCGTCAGGGAGGCGGTCGAGGGCTTGCGGACTAAGCTCGAAGCAGGGGGCCGAGAACGCCTCATTCAATTTGTGCCTGACGTGGGGTACGCACTCCAGCGCGAATAAAACTGCCAAATTCCCCCGGATTGTCACACATCTGTCACGGCGCACTAATCGCGCCGTAATGTTGCTCCTCGAAAATCCTCCTTAATGCGGCACTGATCCGCGGGTGGGCTGACCCGCGACGGGCCGGCCGCAAACGCGAGTCTCAAGCGCCGTCTCTGGGGGTCTCATCCGCCGAGACGGGCTAAACGTCCTAGCTGTGACCGAACGTAGGCCTGCTGGGAGACCTCTCCGAATTCCGCCAGCCAACCGATGGCAGAGAACCCGCCATTAGGAGCGGAGCGGTCTGGGGTCGCAGCGTCCGAGTGGTGTCAGAGAACCGGCCGTTAGGAGCGGTCTCGGGTCGCAGCGTCCGAGTGGTGTCAGAGAACCGGCCGTTAATAGAGGGAGACCCCAAGATGGCGTCGCTAGAAGAGCCTCTGGTATTCGTCGTTCTCTCGTTCGAGGGGCCCGATGCCTATGCGCGCGCCGGCGGCCTTGGTGCGCGCGTGACCGAGCTCAGTCAGACGTTGGCTCGGGCGAGCTTCGAGACCCATCTCTTTTTCGTGGGTGATCCTGACTTGCCTGGCCATGAAACCCGCGAGGGCGGGCGACTCCACTTGCATCGCTGGTGCCAATGGATCAGCCAGTATCACCCGGGGGGCGTTTACGATGGTGAGCAGGGCAAACTGAACGATTGGGATTCTTCGCTGGTGCCGTGGTTGGTCTCCAACTTGATCGGCCCGATCGTGAAGTCGGGCGGGCATGTGGTAGTCCTGGCCGAGGAGTGGCAGACCGCCGCCAGCCTGGTCTACCTGGCCGACGTGGCCGAAGCGGAGCAGTGGACCTCGCACTTGCACCTGGTCTGGAACGCCAACCATTTCTTCGGTTTCGATCGGGTGCGGTGGGAGGAGCTCAAAGAGGCCGCCACGGTCACGACCGTGAGCCGCTACATGCGCGGACAGATGGCGCGGTGGGGCGTGGAAGCGCACGTCGTCCCTAACGGCATCGGGGAGGCCTGGTTCCTTCCGCTCGCCCCGTCGATGCGGCAGCAGCTCGATCGATCTTTGATGGGCCGACTTAAGCTGGTGAAGGTGGCTCGTTGGGACCCGGACAAGGGCTGGTTAGCCGCCATCGATGCCGTGGCAGAGCTAAAACGGCGCAACCAGCACCCGGTTCTGATCGGGCGAGGCGGCCAGGAGCATCACGGTGCGGAAGTGCTGGGGAGGGCGCGCGCACATGGACTCGAGGTTGGTTACGTGGACGACTTCGACGAGACCGCAGAGAGCCTGTCCAGCGCGCTTTCGACAGTGGCCGATCGGGACGTGATTTTGCTGGAGTCGTTCCTGAGCCTGGAGCAGCAAAAATTGCTCTTCCAGTCCGCCGATGTGGTCCTGGCCAACAGCTCCATCGAGCCGTTCGGGCTGGTGGGGTTGCAGGCCATGGCTACAGGCGGAATCGCCTTCGTCGGGGCCACCGGCGAGGACTACGCAACCCCAGGCCGCGATGCCATCGCGGTGGAGACGTCAGATCCGCGCGAGATCGTGGAAAAGGTGCTCCAGATCCACGCCGGCCCCGGCCAGGCCAGCTTGATGCGGCGGGCGGCTCGCCGTTCAGCCACCACCTACATGTGGCCGGCGGTCCTGGATCGCCGGCTCCTGCCCCTCCTCCACCACGCCGCCGCCCTCAAAGACGGCTAGCCAGCAACGATTCCTTTTCGTAAGCTTGCGTTGCCTTTTCGTAAGCTTGCGTTGGCCTTCTCTCCTGAGCAGGGGCCCGACAGCCCCTTCCCCCTCGGACGGGGGAGGGTTGGGGTGGGGGTGATGGACCCCGTTGCGGCGCGGGCGCGAATCCTACGTAGACAGTCAGCTATGGAGCAGTCGCCGTGGGGATGGCGGCGAGGGTAGCGTAGGTGGGCCAGATCAGCCGCTCGAAGTCGCGCATGCTGGTGGTCACGCTTTCGCCGCGCCGGCCGGTCGGGAACGTGATTTGCGACGCGCGGGCCAGCTCAGCGTCGACCCACACCGGCATGCCATACAGCGTGCCGACGGGCGGCATCGCCCCGGCGTCGCAATCGGGGAAGAGCTCTTCGAGCTCGGAGTCTCCCGCGAACCTGATGTCCTCGTTGCCCAATAAACGCGCAATGATGGATGGATCGGGGTGGCCGCCGCTGCCAACCACCAGCATAACT
>DASXTD010000257.1:0-4174 GCA_036505655.1 Chloroflexota bacterium | reverse complement strand
ATGCTTACACACGAAGAACGAGAACTGCTGATTCATACTGGTCCCGGGACGCCCTGCGGCGACCTGATGCGTCGGTACTGGCAGCCCGCGGCACTGTCGGAGGAGCTCCCAGTCGGGGGCGCGCCGTTGACGATCCGCCTGCTGGGCGAGGACCTTGTCATGTTTCGCGATGATGAGGGGCGGCCGGGGCTGCTCGGGCTGCATTGCTCGCATCGGGGGGCGGACCTGAGCTACGGACGGCTCGAAGACGGCGGGCTCCGCTGCATTTATCACGGTTGGCTTTATGACCGCGAGGGACGGTGCCTGGAACAACCGGGCGAACCGGCCGGAAGCAGCTTCTACGAGAAAATCCGCCATACCGCCTATCCGTGCATCGAGCGGAACGGCGCCATGTTTGCCTACCTGGGCCCCGGGACGCCGCCGGAGTTCCCGAACTACGAGTTCCTCACCGTGCCACAAGAATCCTCTTTCGTCACCAAGTGCCTTCATGAGTGTAGCTATCTGCAGGCGAACGAGGGCAGCATCGATCTCGTCCATCTGTCTTTTCTGCACTACATGAAGTGGGGCAGCGGGAACGGTCAAGCTCCCGATCCGATCCGCCATCAGGGTGCGGCCCCGTTTCAGGAAAGCACCGAGATTGATTTGACTCCGTATGGAGTGCGCACTGGCGTATTGCGGCCACCTCCAACGCCTGATCCGGCGAAGAAGCGGCTGTCAGCGATCGAATTCGTGCTTCCCAACTTTACGGCCTTCTCATCGAACGTGGAGCGCGATCCAACGGGGTCACAGGGCTACGGCGTGAACTGGCACGTTCCAATCGACGATACCCACCATTGGAAGTACCAGTTCGTGTTTCGCAATGGCGGGGCTATCGACGCCGAACGGGCCGGGGACCGCAGTCCGAAAATGGATTACCAGACGATGCGAAACCTGAGTAACCGTTACGAGCAGGACCGGTCGGAGATGGAGCTCGAAACGTTTACCGGGTTGGGCAAAGACTTCGCGATCCACGACAAGTGGGCGACCGAAACACAAGGGCCAATTCAGGACCACAGCTCCGAGCACCTGGGGACCGTAGATATCGCCGTCGCGATGACCCGCAAGCTCCTTCTGCAGGCGATCCGAGATCTTCAAGAGGGGCGAGAGCCCGCTAACGTGATTCGGGACCCGGCGAAGAACTATCTTCCGATCACGACGTGTTCGGTGGTGGTACCGGCTGACGTCGATTGGAAGCAGTTCTGCCGGGATCGCCAGCAGCCACCCGAATAGACGGGCGATGCGGCCTGGGGGGTAGGCGGGGCAGGGGGGAAGAAGTGACGCGGATTTCATCTGGTGTCGTGGTAATTACCGCGGCGATAACGCTCCTAACCAGTGGGTGTGCCGCGGTGGCACCTGGCCCGGCTGAGGGAAATGGGGCGCGAGGCGCAGCTCCAGCGGCCCCCAAAGTGCTCACGCTGGCGATTGGTAAGGAATTAGAAGCCTGGAACACGGACCTTGTCCGGGTGACGAAAGGCGGGGGAATCTCGTTCCTCACTTTGATTGCGCACCAGAGGCTGGTGGCGGATGACGCGGACTTTAAATGGTGGCCGCAGTTGGCCACTGAGCACATCTCAGTGGAGAAGGGGACGTGGCGGATCAATGCGGATAACACGATGACCACGACCTGGCGCATTCACGAGAATGTGAAATGGCACGATGGCGCGCCGTTCACCTCGGATGATCTGATGTTCACCTTCACCGTCATGACAGATCGCGAGGTCCCGAACATCGTGGGGGAATCCCGCATCATGCAGCGGGCTCTTGCGCCGGATCCGTACACCTTCGAGATTTATTGGTCAGGACCCTACGTGCGAGCCAACGAGGCGCCGTGGCTGTTTCCCATGCCGAAGCACATCTTGGAAGATACCTACCAGCACGATAAGGCCAGCCTCCCGGGCCATCCATGGCTCACCACCGAGTTTGTCGGCGTTGGTCCGTATCGGCTCGCGCGCTGGGAACAAGGGTCACATATGGAGTTCGCGCGGTTCGACGACTACTTCCGGGGCCGTCCGCCACTGGACCGAGTGGTCATGCGTTTCATCACTGACCCCAACACTATGGTTGCGGCCCTTCTCGCCGAGGACATCGACGTCATTCCCCAGATTCCCATGGAGCTGGACACAGCGCTGGAGATCAAACGCCGATGGGAAGGAACGGGCAACCGAACGAGCGGTGGTCTGACCGGGCGATTCATCACTGTCGAGACGCAGCACCGAGCGGAGTTTGCACGACCCGTCGATGGGCTCGCCACCAAAAGCGTACGGCAGGCTTTCTACCAGGCCATGGACCGGGAGCAGCTCACGGAGGCCATAACCGGGGGGCTGGCCCCGGCTGCTGACAGCTGGTTCTTCCCCAGCCACGAGCTTCGGCCGGAGGTCGAAGCCTTTATCCCCCGCTTTCCGTACGACGTCGGGATGGCCCAGCGCTTGCTGGAACAGGCTGGATGGACGCGAGGCCGCGATGGCGTACTGACCAACCGGCAAACCGGGGAACCGCTTACTCTGACACTTGGCGAAGAGCGCGCGGCCCAGCGGACGGGCAGCATCGTTGCCGACTACTGGAGAGCTGCGGGTGCGCGAGTGGACGAGGTCCGATCCGGGGGGGACTCACGCGATGACCTCGAGGCCCAGGCGACCCTGTCCGGCGCCTGGATGGGGACCCAGGCGCACGACAACATGTTCACGGATCGGTTCCACTCCTCCAACATCGCTGGTCCTGGCAATCGGTGGACCGGGCGGAATCGGAGTGGCTACAACAATCCGAAGGTCGATGCGCTCCTCGACCGGCTGGTGGCCACAATTGCGGCCCCGGACCGGCTGACGCTGCATCGTGAGCTCCTGCGGGAGCAGTTGGGCGACCTTGTGGTGATGCCCCTGCACTGGGAGTACCAACCGTACTTTGCTCTCAAGAGCGTCGGCGGGGGTGTGAACGGTGCGTCGCACAATTTCTTTGAGTGGGACAAGCAGTAACGGGCAGTGGATTGGATGGCGCCTTGGGGAGTTCGCAATGCTGAAGGAAGAAAACGAACTGTTGACCCAAACCGGGCCGGGGACGCCCTGCGGCGACTTGATGCGCCGGTACTGGCAGCCCGCTGCACTCTCAGAGGAGCTGCCGGAGGGGGGCGCGCCGATGCCGCTCCGGCTGTTGGGTGACGATCTGGTCCTGTTTCGGGATGACCAGGGACGGCCCGGGCTTCTGGGTCTGCATTGCTCCCATCGGGGGGCAGATCTGAGCTACGGTCGCCTGGAGGACGGCGGTCTCCGCTGCATCTACCACGGCTGGCTCTACGATGTGGACGGACGGTGTCTGGAGCAGCCGGGCGAGCCGGCAGGCAGCAGTTTCCACGAGAAGATCCGCCACCAAGCTTATCCTTGCGTAGAGCGAGCGGGCGCGATCTTCGCCTATCTCGGGCCTGGCGAGCCGCCGGAGTTTCCCAACTACGAGTTCCTGAATCGGCCGCTCGAGAACAGCTACGTGATGAAGTACCTCCACGAGTGCAACTATCTGCAGGCCAACGAGGGCAACCTCGATCTGGGGCACCTGAACTTCCTCCATTACATGCGGGGGCAAGACCTGACCACGAGTGGCGAGAGGGCCAGTGACTCACTACTGCGCCATCAGGGGCTGGTGCCGCCGGTGATGGCCAGCCCGCTGGTCCTCACTCCATATGGCCTCCGGAGCGGCAAGGTTCGCGGAGGCGCTGAATTTGAAACCGAGGTGCTGACCGCCACGGAGTTTGTCCTGCCCAACCTCACAGCTGTCATTACTGGCGTCGGCAATGGGCGAGTCACGGACGCGCGCGACCTGGATGGGTACTCAGTGCTCTGGCACGTCCCCATCGACGACACGCACCACTGGAAATACGACTTCGACTTCCGTCGGAACGGTCCCATCCAGGGCATTCGTCGGACGGAGATGGTCGACTACCAGGCGATTCGGAACCTGAGCAATCGGTACCGGCAGGATCGCGAAGAGATGGTGAACGATACCTATTCTGGATTTGGTCGAGACTTCACGGTCCACGACAAGTGGGCCACCGAAGGTGAGGCGCCCATCCAGGATCGGACCACAGAGCACCTGGGCGCGCCGGATCGAGCGATCACCAAGGCGCGCGAGTTGTTGCTCAAGGCTATTC
>DASXTD010000256.1:0-7289 GCA_036505655.1 Chloroflexota bacterium | reverse complement strand
ACCCAGGAGATGTGCGTCTCCCGGATCTGGATGTCGTCGGCGGGATGCGGGTACGCGTTCGGGCGGAGCAAGCCCCGGATAACAAACGGGAGCGGCTTAGCGCCGCGCTCCTCGTTTTCTCTCATGGTTCCCTTTCATACTACGCGCGTCGCGCCCGGCTCCGCACCACCCATAAACGTGGTTCTGCCCCTTCACTGGAGCGGGTGTGAGGCCTATTCTGGATATGAGCGGAGACTACCTGGCTGATCGTGGCGGTGGGTCTGGGTTCCAGGTAGCCTGAGTTAAGGGCCGGGACAGTCCCTGGCCCGAGGAGGGGAGATGAGCGCCACATCTGGCTTGGCTGGCGTGGTGGCCGGCGAAACCGCGATCTCAACCGTGGGCAAGGAGGGACGAGGCCTCACCTACCGCGGCTACTCCATCCACGATCTGGCGGAGCATGCCTGCTTCGAGGAGGTGGCGTATCTCCTCACACGCGGCTACTTGCCCACTGCGCCTGAGCTCCGCGAGTACGAACACCACCTCGCCGCTATACGGTCCCTGCCAGACACCCTGAAGGCCATCCTCCGAAAGTTGCCGGCCACGGCTCATCCCATGGATGTGCTGCGGAGTGGATGCTCGGCGCTCGGCTGTCTGGAGCCAGAGGAAGGACCCGGGGACCAGATGCGAGTGTCCGACCGACTCATCGCCACGTTCCCGGCCATGCTGCTGTACTGGGATCGCTTCCACCAGGATCCCGACGCAGCCGAAATCGAGACCACAGAGGAATCGACCGCCCGCTACTTTCTCCATACGCTGACCGGAAATTCGCCGAGCGAGCTGGAGGCCCGGGCTATGGACGTGTCGCTGATTCTGTACGCCGAGCACGAGTTCAATGCCTCGACCTTCGCGGCGCGAGTGGCCGCTTCGACGTTGACCGACTTCTACTCCGCCATCACGGCGGCGATTGGGACGCTGCGCGGGCCGCTGCACGGCGGAGCCAACGAGGCGGCGATCACCATGATTGAGCGCTACGCAACTCCGGACGAAGCGGAGCAAGGGCTCCTGAAGGCTCTGGCCCAGAAAGAGCTCATCATGGGCTTCGGCCACCGGGTGTACCGGATATCGGATCCCCGGTCCGACGTGATCAAGGCGTGGGCCGAGCGATTGGCGGCAGTTGAGTGGGACATGCTCGGGACGCACGCAGGCTCGGAAGGCATGCCCTGGTCTCCGAGTTCGGGTGCACGCACTGCGTGCCTGACAGTCGCGGAACGCATCGAGGAAGTGATGCGGCGCGAGAAGCAGCTCTTCCCCAACCTCGATTTCTACAGCGCGGCTGTCTACCGCTTCCTGGGAATTCCCACCCCGATGTTCACGCCCATTTTCGTCATGGCCCGCATAACCGGCTGGGCCGCCCACGTGATGGAACAGCGCCAGCACAACAAGCTCATTCGGCCCACGGCCGACTACGTAGGGCCCGAGCCGCAGCGATTCGTGAGCCTGGAGGGCCGCACGGTTCCGCTCGACCAGACTTCCGCGGCGGCATGAGCGAGGACACGGACCAGCTCCTCCTCGATATCGCGGACTACGTGGCCGCCCCGGAAGACTTCACCGCGGTGGCGTACCAGACCGCGCGCCTGAGCCTGATCGATAGCCTCGGGTGCGCCGTACTGGCGGCGAGCCACCGGGCCTGTCAGCAACTCCTGCTGCCGGTCGTGCCGGAGGCAGTCCTGGCCGGCGGCGCCCGCGTCCCCGGCACCTCGATGCAGCTCGATCCGGTGCAGGGGGCCTTTATCCTGGGCTCGCTCATTCGGTGGCTGGATTACAACGACACCTGGCTGGCCAGCGAGTGGGGACATCCTTCCGACAACCTGGGTGGAATCCTGGCGGTGGCCGACTACCTGAGTCGGCGACGTGCCGCGGCGGGCCAGGACCCGCTGCACATCCGCGATGTGCTGAACGCCCTGATCAATGCGTACGAAATCCAGGGAGTGCTCGCCCTCGAGAACAGCTTCAACCAGCTGGGCTTGGACCACGTCATCCTGGTTCGAGTGGCCAGCGCCGCGATTGTGACGCAGCTATTGGGGGGCTCGCGCGCCCACATCGTGAGCGCCGTTTCCCACGCCTGGATCGACGGCGATCCTCTCCGCGTTTATCGCCATTCCCCGAACGTAGGCCCCCGCAAGTCATGGGCAGCCGGAGACGCCACCAGCCGCGGCGTCTGGCTCGCCCTGATGGCGATGCGAGGCGAGCCCGGCTATCCGACAGCGCTCACCACGCCCAACTGGGGCTATCAGGATGCGCTGAATCGAGGCAGAGTGCTCGCTCGACCGCGGCCGTTTGGCAGCTACATCGTGGAGAACGTGCTGTTCAAAGTCTCGTATCCGGCGGAGTTCCATGCTCAGACCTCGGTCGAGGCCGCGGTGCGCCTGCACGATCAGGTCGGCAACCGCGTGGACTCGATAGAACGAATCGTCATCGAGACTCAACAGCCAGCGCTGCGGATCATCGACAAGCGCGGCCCCCTGCGCAACCCGGCCGATCGCGACCACTGCCTGCAATACGTGGTGGCCGTAGGACTGCTCCGAGGCGACCTCACGGCTGACGATTACGAGGACGAGGCGGCACGTGACCCCCGCATCGATTTTTTGCGGGAACGCATGGAAGTAATGGAGAATCCGCGCTACTCGCGCGATTACCTCGATGAGGAAAAGCGATCGGTGGCGAATGCGCTGCAGGTGTTCTTCACGGATGGGACCAGCACCGAGCAGGTGCAGATCGAGTATCCGATCGGCCATCCGCGTCGCCGTCAGGAGGCGGAGCCCCTGCTATGGCGGAAGTTCCAGGCCAACCTGGCCGCTCGTCTGCCCGAGCACCAGGTGGAAGCTATTCTGTCCGCCTGCAGCGACCCCGCGGCCCTCGACGCTTGGCCAGTCCACAACTTCATCGACCTGTTTGTTTTCAAGCCTGACTGAGTTGCCTTGTGGCTTACTCCCTCCCCCCTCGCGGGGGAGGGTTGGGGAGAGGGGGAACAACCACAGTGCCTGATTCGCGTCGCCAACGTTTCCGCGCGCTGCTGGCCCAGCCTGGTCTGATCATCGCGCCCGGGGCATACGACGCCTTATCGGCACGCCTGATTGAGCAGGCCGGGTTCGACGTGGTCTACATGACCGGCTCCGGGGCAGCGAACAGCCTGCTCGGTCAACCCGACCTGGGCCTCACCACCATGACCGAGATGGCGAGCCAGGCCGCTCGCATCTGCGCCGCCACCATCCTGCCGTTAGTGGCGGATGCCGACACCGGTTATGGCGGGCCGCTCAACGTGCGCCGCACGGTCCAGGAGTACGAGCGCGCCGGTGTGGCCGCCCTCCATATTGAAGATCAGACCTTCCCCAAGCGCTGCGGCCATTTCGCGGGGAAGTCCGTGATCGCTGTCGATGAGATGGTGGCCAAGATCAAGGCAGCTGTTGCGGCCCGGTCGGACCCCGATCTCGTGATCATTGCGCGGTCCGATGCCGCTGCCATCGAGGGCATCGACGCCGCGATCCAGCGCGGTCGAGCCTATCAGAGCGCGGGGGCGGACGCGTTATTCATCGAGGCACCGAATTCGGTGGATGAGCTGCGCCAGATTGGGCGGTCTTTTCAGGTGCCCCTGATTGCGAACATGGTGGAGGGTGGCGCCACGCCGCTGGTGCCCGCGGCCGAGCTCGAGGCCATGGGCTTCAAGCTGGTCCTCTACGCCGGAGCGTTGCTCCGCACCGCCGCGCTGGCTATCGAAGGAACGCTGCGCCATCTGCGGGCCACCGGCTCCACGGCCGGCATCGAAGATCGACTGCTCACTTTCGAGGGTCGCAACCAGGTGACCGACCTCGAGGGCGCGCTCGCCTGGGCAGATCAGTTCATGTAAGGGAGAGGGGTTGGCGGCGTGCCTCGCGCAGAACCATCAGGGCATCCTACCCGGAGTGGAACCGGAGATTGATGCCCCTATGCCCGCGGGCGCTGCCCGCCTTTGATGGTACCCTTGACCCACGCCCGGGATTCGTGTGCTGTTTGGGGGATTCGTGTCACTCGGCATCGCATTCAAGGCACCCGAGGGTATCGTCCTGGCGGCCGACAGCCGGGTGACACTCACCATGCAGGTGGCAACTCCGGGGCAGCCGACCATGCTTGTCCCCGCAACCTACGACAATGCCACCAAGCTACTGCGTGTACAAGGCCAGACCCACGTCGGAGCTGTCACCTATGGCGTGGGAGCTGTGGGTGACAAGGAGCCCAGGACTGCTAAGAGTTTCATCCCCGAATTCGAAAAGAGCCTCGGTAAAGTTTCCCGCCTCAGCGTCGAGGATTTTGCGAAGAAGCTGAGCGCGTTTTTCGCCGCGAAATGGAACCAGCTGATGCCGGGGCAGAAAACCCCCGGTCAGGATATGGTCTTCCTGGTGGGCGGCTACGACGAGGGTGCTCCCTATGGACGGGTATTTGAGTTCTTTATCCCCAACTCTCCGATACCCGCCGAAAAGCACGGGGGTCCCGGTCAGTTCGGAATGGTCTGGGGTGGGCAGAAGGAAATCACGGATCGGCTGGTGCAGGGCTTCGATGGGCGGGCAATTCCAATCGCTCAGCAGCTTCTGGGGCTAACCGACCAGAAAACGGAGGAATTACGAGAGGCCCTCAGGCAGAACCTCAACCTTCCAGTTCCCTACGCGTTTTTACCCTTACAGGACTGTGTGCACCTGGTTATCGTCTTGGTACGAACTACCATCGCTCTCCAGCAATGGCAGATTGGGGTTCGCGGTGTCGGTGGGGCCATCGACGTCGCCGTCATTACCCCCACCGAAGGATTTGTCGAAATCCAGGGAAAGACACTCATGGGCGAGGTCCTCTGACCCTGGTTAAGACGATCTAGGCAGGCCATTCCAGGGCAGCAAGTAGATCGTTGCCCTGATGTCTGCGGGCGCTAACCGCCCGTGCTACACTACGTCCATCATCATCCTGCCCATGCCGTCCTCGGCTCCAGGATGTGCGGATTTCCCCTTTGGCATAGCTGGGAGAGGATAAATGGCCTCAGGCGTAGAGCAGTGGGTCGAGGAGATGGCCCGTCAGACCAAGCCGGACCAGATCGTCTGGTGCGATGGCACCGACGCGGAGAACGAACGATTGGTGGGCCAAATGCTCACCGACGGCACGTTCCTCCATTTGAATGATGACGTTCATCCCAACTGCTACCTGCATCGAAGCAACCCCACCGACGTGGCGCGAACCGAGCACCTGACCTTCATCTGTTCTGATACCGCCGAGCAGGCCGGGCCCAACAACAACTGGATGCCGCGCTCCCAGGCGAAGGAGCAGGTCTGGCCGCTCTTCGATGGTGCCATGCGGGGCCGCACCATGTACGTAGTCCCCTACCTCATGGGCCCAGCCGCGTCGCCCTACAGCAAAGTCGGCGTTGAGCTGACCGACAGCCCCTACGTCGTCGCCAACATGCGGATCATGACCCGCATGGGCCAGATCGCGACGGATCGGCTGAAGAGCGACGGCGACGACTGGGTGCCGGGCCTCCACTCGATTGGCGACCTCTCTCCCGATCGCCGCTTCATCCTTCATTTCCCGGACACCCGCACCATCTGGAGCGTGGGCTCCGGCTACGGTGGCAACGCGTTGCTGGGCAAGAAGTGCTTCTCGCTCCGCATTGCCTCCACGATGGGCCAGAACCAGGGCTGGCTGGCCGAACACATGCTCATCCTCGAGCTCCGCGCCCCCGACGGGGACACCATGTACATCGCCGGCGCATTTCCTAGCGCCTGCGGGAAGACCAACCTGGCCATGCTGAAGTCCCCCTTCGAGCGGGAGGGCTGGTCGGTGCGCACAGTCGGTGATGACATCTGCTGGATCAACATTGGCCCCGATGGCCGCTTCTGGGCCATCAACCCGGAGAGCGGTTATTTCGGCGTCGCGCCCGGCACGAGCTATAAGACCAATCCCAACGCCATGGAGACGCTCAAGGGCAACACGATCTTCACCAACGTCGCCGTTACCGACGATGGCAGGGTCTGGTGGGAAGGCATGGATGGCCCCGTGCCCGAGCATCTCACCGATTGGCAAGGCCAGCCGTGGACGCCCGCTACTGCTACTCCCGCCGCCCATCCCAACTCTCGCTTCACCACCCCCGCGAGCCAGAACCCCGCCCTCTCCCCCCACTGGGAGGACCCTCAAGGGGTTCCCTTGAGTGCCATCCTGTTTGGCGGCCGTCGAGCCTCGACTCTGCCGTTGGTCTCCCAGGCGCGCAGTTGGGCTCACGGTGTCTACCTCGGCGCTACCATGGGGTCCGAAACGACCGCGGCGGCCACTGGCGCGGTTGGCCAACTGCGGCACGATCCCATGGCGATGCTTCCGTTCTGCGGCTACAACATGGGCGACTACTGGAATCACTGGCTGGAAGTTGGTCACCAGGCCTCCAACCCGCCCTCTGTTTTCCAGGTGAACTGGTTTCGTCGCGACGGTGCGGGCAAGTTCTTGTGGCCTGGCTTTGGCGAGAACATGCGCGTGCTACGCTGGATCTATCAGCGGCTCAAGGGTCAGGCCGAGGGCGATGCGGTAGAAACGCCGATGGGCTACGTACCCACAGCCGCCGCCATCGGCGCCATGGAAGCTGGCCTGAGCTCCGAGCAGTCCAAGCAACTGCTACATGTGGATCGCGACGAGTGGACGCACGAAGCCGACGGCAACGCCGAGTACCTCAGCCAGTTCGGCGACCACCTCCCCGAGCAGCTCCGCGAGGAGCAGCGCGCCCTGGTCAAGCGCCTCAGCTAGCGGAACCGTTTGGAGCTGCGGCAGGACAGTCGCACAGCCTTCACAACACCGTCATTCCCGCGAAGGCGGGAATCTACCCGTCGCTCCCCGGTCCGCCGTTGTCTTACGCCTTTAGGTCCCACATCTGCGGGTTGCCGTAGTAGGCGGGAGACACGTTCACCAGGCGATTGCCGATCAGTGAGGGGTTCGCGTCGTAGTACAGCGGCATCACCACTACCTGGTCCGTAATGTGGTGAAAAACGGACTGCAGCACCGGACCCCGTTCGGCGAACGGGATGGTGGTGAAGTAGCGGTCGATCAGATTCACGAGCTCAGGGTTCACGTACCCACCCGTGTTGGAGCCTAGCCAGCCGTTGTCCGGGCCCGGAACCTGCTCCGGCCGCACTCGGTCCAGCGTGCTCAGCCCCGCGTAGCCGCCGCCGCCAGTGCGGAACGACGGGAACCGGGCGTACCACTCGCGCTCCGTCACGCGGGCTTCCGAGACGATCTCTGGATCGGCCTGGATG
>DASXTD010000255.1:0-4025 GCA_036505655.1 Chloroflexota bacterium | reverse complement strand
GCCATCTCAGCCCAGCGTAGCCGCCGGCAGGCCGGTGTATGCCTTCAACGTTTCGCGGGTGGCCTCCTGCCAGTCGACCTCTTTCGGAAGATTGACGATGGCAGATCTGATCCGGTAGATCTCGGGCTGGTCGACTCCCGGCGGCGTGGTACCGCTGTCACGAAGCGCCTTTGCGGCAGCGAGCAGGCGGTTGCGCACCTTGACGATCATGGCATCCGTGGTCCCCAGGTGCTCCGACGTCCGGTCGTAGATCTTCCCCATGCCCTCCGTGGCCATCTTGTCCTGCAGCTGAACGCTAGCCACGCCGGAGAAGGTCTCGGTCTTCTGGACCTGGCGGTCAACCAGGTAGTCGTTGGTTTGGTTGGCGACCTGCTGCCACTGGCCCGTCCAACCGCCGCTGTTGCGAAGGTATTGATCGCCCTCGGATTGGCGGCGGCGGTTGACCAACGGCTCGGTTGGATTCCAGCGAGCGTCCCACATGATGGTGCTCACGTCGTCAATTGGAGTCCACAAGTGGCTGGGCACGGTATGCTGCTCACCCGTCGTAATCATGGTCCAGCTCGGGAACATGTACTGGATGATGCGCCAGTTGTACTCGAGGTCGTCGGCATCCCGCCGCGCCCCGTACATGACGCCGTACTCTGTTTCCACGACATCCAGGCGGATCAGTTTCTTCCCGTACATGATCTGGGCGGACAACGTAGTCTCCTGTGACACGTCCAGGTTGGAATGCAGGAATGGGACGTGCGCGTTGTCGATGTCGCCCTCCATTGCCTGGAGCCAGTTGCAATCGCGGAGGGTCTTCTGGACCTGGTAATGCCCCGCGGGGACCGCGGTGAATTCCAGATCGGGGAGCGGCGGCGGGACTTGCCGAGGTCCCAGGTAGGCCCAGATCAGTCCGTTTTGATCTCGGCAGGGATAGGCTTGATGGCGGATACGATCCTTGAAGTTGGTTTCCGGCGGCTCATTGGGCATGTCGATGCAGCGCCCAGCGACGTCGTACTTCCAGCCGTGATAGACGCAGCGCAACCCGTCTTCTTCGTTTCTTCCGAAGAAAAGAGAGGCGCCGCGGTGGGAGCAGTTATCCGCGAGCAAGCCCACCTGGCCGCTGGTGTCCCGAAACGCAATGAGGTTCTCGCCGAGGACACGCGCCCGTTTCGGTGGCCCATCGCTGTCCGGCAACTCGGAGGAGAGTAGCACTGGGAGCCAATACTGGCGGAAGAATTGTCCCATAGGAGTTCCCGGTCCCACGCGCGTCAACAGCTCGTTGTCTTCTCTGGTCAGCATCCCCAGCCCCCTCGCCCCGCTCGGCCATGGACTGGGCGAAGTATACGCCCGCTGTTCGCACACAAAGAGCCGCTGGGAAGGCTCTCAGCGCTTCTCTTGCTCGATTTGGTGGGACCGGGGGGGCCCGCGGGCGCGCGGCCTTACGCCCCCGCCAGCCTTCCTCGCCCAGGTGGACGAGGTGATCGAGTGAACGCCCTCACCCCAGTCCTCTTCCAATAGAGAGGGTAGCATTACGCCAGAAACAGCGGGCCCGTGACCGATGGCTAGAGGCCGTGCCCCGCCGAGGAACGCCGTTGATGGTAGGATGACCGCGGCACGCACGATAAGAGGCGTGAAATGAACGGTATGTTTCGTGTGCTGGTCATCGCGATGCTCTGCATCGTCGGGGTTCAGCCCTCCCCGCTGCTGGCTCAGGACGAGGGCGGTGACCCGCCGCCTCCAGTAGAAGAGGTGATGCCGGAGGTTCCCGCCACAACGGATCCGGTGGCCGCGAGCATTCCCGCCGCGACAGACCCTGAGCCGGCCCGCACTCCCACCCGACATCCCCCGGAAAACAGATCGTCACGTTCCCATCATCCCGCCCGGGGGTCACGCTGCGGCTCATGATCGGAACGCCAGCCGCGCCGCCAACGGCAGTTCTCTTACAGTTTACCGGCGGAACGGGAACGGATCCCTTCCACGAAGAGGGCAGTGAAATTCGCGTGGGCGGAAGCTTCCCTGCTCGCACGACGGACATGTACTTGCAGGCGGGGCTGGCGACGGCGTTGCTGGATGTTCCGTCGGATCGGCCGAATGGGTTCAGCCAGCAGTTTCG
This sequence comes from Chloroflexota bacterium, assembly GCA_036505655.1. Classification (GTDB taxonomy): domain Bacteria; phylum Chloroflexota; class UBA6077; order UBA6077; family SHYK01; genus DASXTD01. The sequence goes on along the minus strand of DASXTD010000255.1, from coordinate 1,924 downwards.
TGGGAGCGCCCCCCACATGGAGGACGCCGCGGCGGCGATCGAGCAGCTCACGGCTCGCTGGCCGGATGCACCGCTGTTCGTCGTCGGGGGCAGCGCTGGGACGATCTCCGCCACCAACGTCGCGCTCACGGTGAACAACCCGATGATTCGCGCCCTGATCCTCACGTCCACGGTCGGGTACGTTGCGGCACCGAACTCGACGGAGTTCTCGGTCGCCGACCTTCCAATCGAGCAGCTCAGTCTGCCGGTTCTGATGGTCCACCATCGTGACGATGGCTGCGTCTTCGCCCCGTTCGATGGCGCGACGCGGGTCCGCAGCAGAATGACGAGCAGCCCCAAAACCGACTTCATCGCCGTATCTGGCGGCGGCGGCAGGGTGGCGAGCGCCGACCCGTGCGCTGGGACCGCCCCACACACTCTTGCCGGACGCGAGCGCGAGGTCGTCGCCGCCATCGTCGACTATATCGCTGGCCGACGAATACCTGAGCAGATCGGCTAGGTTGCTGACCGTTTAGACGTGATGAAACAGGCGCCGCGGGTTGTCCGCCAGAATCTTATCGACGGTCCCCTCGCCCAGATCGCCACGCCGCACCAGCCCGTCGCTCAGATGATCCGCCCGAAACGCGTCGCCGTGCGGATAATCACTCGCGGTGATGATGAACTCATCCCCGAGCTTGCCGATGACGTAGGGCAGATCGTCAGCCAGGCTACACGAGACGAACACCCGCTCCCCCAACCACTCCCTGACCTTGCGGCCCTTTTTCACCGCCAGCCCCTGTACCAGCCGCACCGTCCAATCCGTTCCGGTTTCGAGGAACGCAAGGCGCAGGCCGGGAAAGTCATCCAGCAGGCTGGAGCTAAGCAGTTGCTGAAACGCGTAGAGCACAAACGGGCCGCTGTTCAATCCAGCCGCCAGCGGGTGCGTCTGGGGGAAGTCATCCAGATAGGGGCGTGGAACTCCTTCCAGCATCCGCAGGATGGCAGGGCTCGCACCGTTGCCCACGTGGACCGCCACCGGCAAGTCCTGGCGCGCTGCTTCCTCATAGATCGGCCACAGCATCGGATGCGAGAGCGGGATGTCCCACTCGATCCCCCGCGCGTACACCGCCGCCACCCCGCCGGCTTCCTTGACGCGGTGGATCTCGGTCACGGCAAGGTCGGGCCGACGGAAGGGCACGACCGCGACATACGAGAGCCGACCATCGGAGAGGCTGCATTGCGCGGCCATGAACTGGTTGTGGCTGCGCGCCAGGGCGGCTTCGAGCTCCACGTTCTCGGCCAGGCACCCCTGCCAGATCGATGGGAACACCACTTGATGGTCGATGCCGAGCTCGTCCATGCACGCGAGCCGCAAGGACACATCGGTCATCTCCTGGGCCGGGATCGGTGCGTCTTTGTCGTTCGCTCGCTGCATGCAGGTGGGGCTTGACGCCGAGTAGCGCAGTTTGTAGTCGATGACCCAGGCGGCGTTGTGGCTGCCCCAGCAGGTGTCTTCCGGGAAGACTATCGGGATCGGCCGATAGGGGTAGAAGGCCGGGTCCAGATAGGACCAGGTCTGGGGGCTCTCCTCGACATGTGCGTCGCAATCGATCACGGTCACGCCGGCACCCTCCGCTTCATCTCCCGGGGCGATACGGGGGCCGCGCTCTCCTTGGGGCCCCCGGGGCCAAGAGCCATCTTAGCATCCGCACTGCTGACTGGCGCGCAAGCAAAAGAGCCGCTGGAAGTTATCCCAGCGGCTCTTTTGTGCAATGGTGGAGACGGGGGGGAATTGAACCCCCCGTCCAGAGCGAGTCAATCGGCGATATGCTCCAGGCGTAGTCGGCGATTTTTTCCTCGGCTCCGAGTCCCCCACCGACGGGGTACCCAGCGCACAGCCGGCTTTAGCTTACCCGCGCCCCGGGCCAGCGCCAGGTCGCGTAGC
>DASXTD010000254.1:0-4340 GCA_036505655.1 Chloroflexota bacterium | reverse complement strand
GAGCAGCGGATCGTGCCCGATGGAGATCGCGACCGGGCAGGGCTTGCCCTGGGCGAACCAGCGGTCTCGATGCAGCAAGCCATGATTGTCGGGATTGATGTAGACGGAAACGTGCTGGGGGTCCTGGTACATCACCCGGTAGGTGCCGATATTCACCCAATCGCTATCCGGATCGCGCGTGATGACCGCGTCACCGGTGCCGAGGTAGGCGCCGCCGTCGCGCTCGTGCCAGTGCGGACGAGGCAGGATGGTGAGATCAACCGCGGCGCCTACCTGCACGTTTTCGAGGATCGGCCCCTGGGTGACGACGCGGGGCGGAATCGGCTTGATCTCGGCGGCGCGCGCAGGGCCGAGGCGGTTGTATTCCGCCTGGCTCAAGCGCAGGGGAAGGCCGTACAGGGCGGCCTGCCGTTGGGTGGAGCGGGTGGGGTTGAGCAAAACGCGAAAGCCAGGTTGGACGCCGGGGAACTGGTCGCACAAGGTAGCGGGCGTGATCTCGCTCTCGCGGCTCAGCGTACACAGGGCCCCGATCTCCACGTGCAGGTCCACGCCGTTGGCCCGCCTAAGCTCGCCGAGGCCTTCGACGATGTCAATGAACCCGCGAAGATCTTTGTACGGGACCACCTGGCCGCGCTCGATTCCCTCCATTTAGGAGAACTCCTCCCCCTGACCCCCTCCCCTTGCGAGGGGAGGGGGAAGAAAAATACATTCGGGGGCGAAGCCCCCGACCCCCGATGCGATCAGGCTGGCTGGACACGCAATGCGCGGTCGGGTGAGGCCAAATACGTGCCTATAATAGCGCGCGGAGGCGGCCCTGAATGCGGATCGCGATCTTGATGTTGCTTCTCGTCGTCATGACAGCCTGCGCGCCTCCGAGTCGAGGCGCGGGGGATGGCCCGAACGGTGCCAATTCCCCCCAGGCGAGTCCGAAGAGGATCGTTGCAGCGATTCTCAGCGATCCGCCGGCAATCGTTCCGGCCGTCACTTCGGGGGCTGGTCTTCCGGGGCAGGCGTCGCTGTTTTCTTTGGTGCAGTCGGGCCTCACCCAAGGGGCCAACGACGGCACGCTGACCCCGGTACTGGCGGAGGCGGTCCCGAGCATAGAGAACGGGCTATGGACGGTGTTTCCGGACGGACGCATGGAAACCACCTGGAAGATCCGGCCAACAGCCACCTGGCATGACGGTACCCCGTTGACGGCCGAGGACGTCGTGTTTGCGGCCCGGGTCGAACGGGACCGCGAGGTTCCTATCCCATACAGCCTCTCGTACGAGGCGGTCGACCGCGTGGAAGCGGTCGATCCCCACACGCTCGTGGTCTATTGGAAGGCGCCATTTATCGATGCCGACGCGTTTTCAGCCTCCAATGGGACCTCCCCCACCGCCATTCCGATGCCCCGGCATTTGCTGGAGCAACGCTACCTGGACGAGAAAGGAAGCTTCGTGCAGCTTCCCTATTGGAGCTCGGAGTTCGTAGGCACGGGGCCGTTTAGCCTTCGCGAGTGGGGAGCAGGCACACACGCGCTGCTGCGAGCGAACGACCAGTTCGCACTTGGTCGGCCTAAGATCGACGAGGTCGAAGCACGCTTCCTGGCCGACCCCTCAACCTTGGGAGCCAACATCCTCGCGGGAGCCGTCGATGCGACTCTCGGCAAGAGCCTCTCCCTGGAGCAGGCGATCCAGCTCCAGGACCAGTGGCGGGGTGGCCGCGTCGAGACCGCCGATTCCAGTGGGATTCTCATCTACCCACAGCTGATCAACACCAGCCCGGCGGTGGTCGCCGACGTTCGGTTCCGCAAGGCACTCATGCAGGCGACCGACCGCCAACAGCTGGTGGATACGATCATGTATGGGCGCTCGGTGGTGGCCGACAACTTCTTCACGCCCAGCGCACCAGAATTCGCAGGGACGCTGGACGCCGCCGTGCGCTATCCATACGACGTGGCGGCAGCCAGCCGGCAAATCGAGGCGCTGGGCTACGCCAAGGGCCAGGACGGCTTGTATCGGGATAGCGCCGGGCAGACACTTTCGGTCGAGATCCGCACCAACCAGGTGGATACAAACATCAAGACGATGCTCGTCGTCGCCGACCAGTGGCAGCGGATGGGCGTCAAGGTCGAGCCCGTGCCGATGTCTCCCGAGAGCCAGACCGACGGTGCATATGTGGCCAGCTATCCGGCATTCCTCCTCTACCGCCAGCCTAGCGACCTGAGTGGGCTCAAGCGCCAGCATCGATCCCAGACGCCGTTGCCGGAGAACGGATTTCGGGGCGGCAATTACTCGCGTTACCAGGATGCGGCCTTCAGTGACCTCATCGATCGAGTCTTCCGCACGGTTCCTCGCGGCGAGCGCTTGGAGCTGCTGCGCCAGGTCGTCCACCAGGTCACGGACCTGCTGACCCGCATGGGGCTTTTCTACGACGTGCAGCCGACGATGGTGGCGAACCGATTGCAGGGGGTCCCAGCAGCCAATAACACGGGTGGCGACGTATGGAACGCGCACCTGTGGGACCTGCAATGATCGCAAACGGAGGCAGGCGATGGCGTTGACCCAGGAAGAAAACGAGCTGCTGACGCGGACCGACGCCGGCACGCCTTGTGGTGAGCTGATCCGGCGGTACTGGCAGCCGGCCGCGCTGTCCGAGGAGCTGCCGTTGGACGGCGCGCCTGTGCCGGTGCAGTTACTGGGCGAGGACCTGGTGCTATTTCGGGATGACCAGGGACAGCCGGGGTTGCTCGGGCTGCATTGCTCGCATCGAGGGGCCGATCTCAGCTACGGACGGCTCGAAGACGGCGGGCTGCGCTGCATCTATCACGGTTGGCTGTACGACATTCGTGGTCGCTGTCTGGAGCAGCCGGGGGAACCGGCCGGCAGTGCATTCCATGAAAAGATCCAGCATCTGGCGTACCCGTGTATCGAGAAAAACGGGCTGATCTTCGCCTACCTGGGGCCCGGCCAGCCGCCGTTGCTGCCGAACTATGGCTTCCTGGAGGTTCCTGCGGATCACGTCTACGCGGTGAAGCTGTTCAGCGAGTGCAATTACCTGCAAGGCAACGAAGGCAACGTCGATCTGCTCCATACATCGTTCCTCCATTACAGCCATCGTGACCTGCACCAGTCGGCGTGGGGCGCTTACGGGGAGGCGTCCGAGCCGGTTATCGACAGCCGGGGGTCTGCGCCCTATCGAGAGCGCTGCGAGGCCGAGCTGGTGGACGTCGGCTTGCGCATCTCCAAGATCCGGGACATGGGCGAGGGCCACGAGTACTTCCGCGCGGCCACGTTCATCTATCCCAACATGGTCGCCGTACCCGGCGGCCAGACCAACTGGCACGTGCCAATCGATGACACGCACCACTGGAAGTACACGATCGTGTTCAGCAGCGAGGGGCGGTTGGACCCGAACGAGGTGAGCCGCCGGCACACGATGGACGAGCACTACCACCCGGTCGCGCATCGCGAGAATCGCTACCTGCAGGATCGGGAGCTGATGCGCTCGTTCAGCTACTGCGGGATCGATCCCAAGTATTTCCAGCAGCAGGATCTATGTGCAACCGAGGGCGCCGGCGCTATCCAGGACCGAACGCAAGAGCACCTGGTGGCAAACGATGCGGCCCTGGTTATCTCTCGCAAGCTCCTGGTCGGCGCAATTCGCGACGTGCAGGAGGGCCGCGATCCGCCCGGCATCGCCCGCGAGCCCACCGCCAACAGCTTCGCCAGCGTGGTCACGACGTTCGGCGACCTGGCCGAAGGCGTCAGCTGGAAAGAGCATTGCCGCGCGCTCGTCGCCGATGGCAGGGGCTGGACCGGTCGCCCCAGTGTCAGCCGCGCCGGTGCGTAACCCGCCTGAATTTGAGGGGTACGCGGAGCTACCGGGCGTCCGGCTGTGGTACGTGGATAGCGGTGGCGACGGCCCGCCCCTCGTGCTGTTGCACGCCAATACGGGCAACGCCGATAGCTGGGAGCCGAACATCGCCGGTTTGGCGGGCGCCGGCTACCGAGTCATTGCTTTCGATCGGCGGGGGTGGGGGCGGAGCCAGGCGGATCCTTCGACAGGTCCGCAGCCGGGCACCGTCGCGGGAGACCTCGATGCTCTGGTTGACTACCTCAAGCTGGATCGGTTCCATCTGGTTGGCATCGCGGGGGGCGGCTTCGTGGCCTACGATTATGCGCTGTGGCGGCCTGAGCGACTGCGGAGCATGGTGGTCGCCTCGAGCGGCGGAGCAAGCGAGGACGCGGAGTTGGCCGTGTTGCGGGAAAAGACGCGACTACCCGACTTTCCAAGCTGGCCTCCCGAGTTCCGCGAGGTGAGTACGGGCTACATGGCGACGAATTCCGACGGCC